>JAHDQA010000089.1 GCA_018434075.1 Tissierellaceae bacterium | reverse complement strand
TGTAAACTATTCATAGAAATCACCCTTTTGTGTTTTGTTTTTTGTAATTATATTTTAACACTAAAAAGGGATGATTTCTTTTTAATTTTTTTGAACAAAAAATCCTTTAATTCCAATGTCTTTCGGCATTACTTGCCGAATTCAAGTTAAATAAAAGAGCTATTTTTACTAAGGGGATGAATTTTTAATGAAAAATCCAGTAAAAAGAGTTGCTGCCATACATGATTTGTCTGGATTTGGCAGAGCGTCTCTAACCACAATAATACCCATACTTTCAACAATGGGTATTCAAGTATGTCCCTTTCCAACGGCAATACTATCCACTCAAACAGATGGATTTGAAGATTTTACATTTGTAGATTTAACTGGCCATATGGAAAGTTATATGAATCATTGGAAGAGAGAAAATCTAGACTTTGACTGTATATACAGTGGATTTTTAGGTTCACCAAAACAAATAGATATAATATTTAAGTTTATTGAAAGTTTCAAAAGGTCTTCCAATCTTATAGTAATAGATCCTGTCATGGGAGATAATGGAGATTTGTATTCGACTATGGATATGAATATGGTAGAAAAGATGAGATATTTGATAAAAAAAGCAGATATTATCACTCCAAATTTTACAGAAGCAGCATATCTATTGAATAAATCTGATGTTATAAGTATCAGAGAAGATGAAATAAAAGAATGGTTGGTTGAATTGTCAGACATGGGACCAAGTACAGTTGTCATAACATCTGTTCTAGATGAGGACAAAGAAAACACTACAGATGTTATGGCTTATGACAAGATAAACAATAAGTTTTGGAAAGTGGATTGTAAATATATTCCTGTAAAATATCCAGGCACAGGGGATGCATTTACATCAGTTTTAGTTGGCAGTCTACTTACAGGAGATAGTTTGCCTATGGCTTTGAATAGAGCAGCTCAATTTATTACAAACGCAATTACAGCAAGCTATGGATTTGGATATCCCGAAAGAGAGGGAGTCCTTTTAGAAAGAGTATTAGATACTTTGAAATATCCAATTATAAATAGTCACTATGAATTGATGGAATAGAGGGAATCTTAGAGGGATTCCCTTTTATTTATTCAACTATTTCATTTAAGGCCATATCAAACAGTTTTTTTAGATGTTTTTTATCTGTTGTGTAATAGTATCTATTGTTGACGCTAGGTTCGAAATTAATTATATCTAAATCAAGCAGCAAATTTAAATGATAGGACAAAGTTGCTGTCGATAAATTAAAATAATCTGCTAATTCTTTATTGTACCAAGGACGCTGGCTTGTGATTTTTATTATATCTAATCTTGTTTCATCAGAGAGGGCTTTGAATAGAGCTTTACATTTTTCTCGAGTCAGTTTATTTTCAAATCTATGTTCAATAGTGTGGCCAAATAGCATAATGAAATCGTTATCAATATTGAAATGAAATACTCCTAAATCAATATAAAAGCTGACAAAAATTCTAAATTTCTTTTTTTCAATTATAAATTTTGAATAATCTCCTAGTCCTATAGTATTTAAAAAATTTATAGGATTTTCTTTGAATGTTTTGTTGTGTTTATTGCATCTTTCTTTCATAAATGTGTATACTTTGTTTTCAAAAGGGTTATAATACAATTCATAAAATGTTTCAAATATTTTTATTACTTCTGTCTTGTATTCCTCGGGATGATTTTTTATTTGCATGAAAATGGAAGATATTTCTTCATCGCAAATTTCAGTTAGGGCACTTTTTATGATCATATCATCATTTTCTAAACTAATATTAGAATCATATTTTTCATAAATTAGTTCAACAAGGGTCCAACTGTCCAAACTTTTTAAAGTTTCAATTAATTCACAAGGTTCTTTTAGATCTTTTTTTATAACTAAATCAAAGCATACATCTAACAAATTAATGGTTTTTCCTGCTATAAAAATTAAGTCATTTCTTAAGAAAGGCGAAATGTGAGTATCTATATATTTAAGCCAATCTTTGACTTCTTTACTTGGAGAAAAATCCAGTAGTTCTTTTGCTGGGTCATTTTTCAAAACCTTACTATTCCATATAGACTGTTGCTGCTTGCTATTTGAATACTTAAATATGGCATTTATAAATTCCATGGCCTTGTTGTATTCTATTTCATATTCCAAAGCATCTACCCCCATTCTATATATATATTAGCACAATATGATTAATGTGTGAACAATCTAAAAATAAATATTAGATATTTTGGTCAAATGTAAAACTAAATTAGACCTTTGTATAGTTAAATTAGACCCTTACTAGAAATCAGTAAAATAGACAAATTAAAATAGTTTAATTCAACAAAAAAGGACTTATATAAGTCCTTTTTTGTGTTATAATTATACT
>JAHDQA010000141.1 GCA_018434075.1 Tissierellaceae bacterium | reverse complement strand
GAATGGTTAATATTCTATCAATAGTTTGATTGATGACTCTAAGTCTAGATATTTCTTTTTGAGTCATATTAAATATCTCCTCTCTCATACTGACATTTTATCAGAATAAATTTAATATGACATTATCATAGAATATCTACACAGTTTAAAAATCCAGCTTGACAATTATTTCATTTTTTGCTAAACTGACAAGGTGGTAAGCCGCTCAATGTGGGTTTAAAGCATAGTCACCTGACATTGGCGAGTCTGGGTAAGAGGAGGTGCACGAATGTACGCGATAATTGAAACAGGTGGTAAACAATATAAAGTCCAAGAAGGCGATATTGTTTATGTAGAAAAACTTCATGCAGAAGAAGGAGAAACTGTTAGTTT
This sequence comes from Tissierellaceae bacterium, assembly GCA_018434075.1. Classification (GTDB taxonomy): domain Bacteria; phylum Bacillota; class Clostridia; order Tissierellales; family Tissierellaceae; genus Soehngenia. The sequence goes on along the minus strand of JAHDQA010000141.1, from coordinate 29,816 downwards.
CGATAAAGTGCTATTGTTATCTAATGAGAATGGCCTTGTAGCAGGTAAACCTTTTGTAGAAGGTGCTAAAGTTGAAGGAAAAATATTAGATCATGGTAAACAAAAAAAGATAATTGTTTACAAATATAAAGCTAAAAAGAATGAAAGAAGAAAACATGGTCATAGACAACCATTTACTAAAGTACAAATTGAAAAGATCGTAGGATAATATGATTATAGTTAAACTATTTAGAAAAAATAGCATAATTTGTGGATATGAAGTTAAAGGGCATGCAGAATACAAACCATATGGCCAAGATATAGTATGCGCAGGCGTATCGACATTAAGTTATACTGCCCTAAATTCTCTAATAGAAGTTATTAATATTGATATATCTTCAATATACTATAATATAGAGGACGAAGAAGGATATATGTATGTAATGCTCAAAGATAATATTGATTCTTTACATTTACAGGATGCGCAAATTATATTTAAAACATTTCTAACTGGAATCAGACTATTAAACGAAGAATATGATGAATATATATCCATTGAGTTCGAGGAGGTGGATTAAATGATTAAATTGAATTTACAGTTGTTTTCGTCAAAAAAAGGAGTAGGTAGTTCTAAAAACGGCAGGGATAGCGAATCTAAAAGACTTGGAGTAAAAAGAGCTGACGGCCAATTTGTGTTGGCAGGAAATATTCTTGTCAGACAAAGAGGCACAAAAATACATCCAGGGAACAATGTAGGAAAAGGTGGAGATGACACTTTATTTGCAACAGTAGATGGCGTTGTTAAATTCGAAAGAAAAGGCAGAGATAAGAAACAAGTTAGTGTATATCCTCGTGAAGAACTAGCCTAAACTAGCCTAATTTTAAGCTTACCAGTTGGTAAGCTTAAATTTTTAACAAAATAAATATTTTATGAGGATGATGTGTATGTTTATAGATGTAGCAAAAATATATGTGAAAGCGGGAAAAGGCGGCAACGGAGCTGTTGCGTGGAGAAGAGAAAAATACGAGCCTTCTGGAGGTCCATACGGAGGAGATGGAGGGAAAGGCGGGTCTGTAATACTAGTAGCTGATGAAGGCATTAGGACACTGATGGATTATCGATACAAAAGGTCTTACTATGGTCAAAATGGAGAAGACGGAAGAACTAAAAAACAATACGGGAAAGATGGAGAAGATGTTGTATTAAAAGTACCTGTTGGGACTATTGTAAAAGATGAAAATACGGGAAAAGTAATAGTCGATTTAAAGCGACCTGGAGAAAGTTATGTTATAGCAAAAGGCGGTAGAGGAGGAAGGGGCAATGCTAAGTTTGCAACTTCTACTAGACAAGCACCAGGCTTTGCTGAGCCAGGAACTTTAGGGGAAGAAAGAAATATTATTCTAGAACTTAAACTACTAGCCGATGTTGGACTTATAGGGTATCCCAATGTAGGAAAATCAACCTTACTATCTGTTATATCTAAAGCAAAACCCAAAATAGCAAATTATCATTTTACTACTCTAAAACCTAATTTGGGTGTTGTCAGATTAAGCGAAGATAAAAGTTTCATTGTAGCTGATATTCCAGGGCTTATAGAAGGAGCTTCAGCTGGAGTTGGGTTAGGACATGATTTTCTAAGACATGTTGAGAGAACTAGAGTATTGGTACATGTTCTTGATGCTTCAGGTAGTGAAGGAAGAAATCCAATAGAAGATTATTATAAAATTAACGAGGAATTATTCCAGTATAGTGAAAAACTAAAGGATAAAGTTCAAATTATCACAGCTAATAAAATTGATATTCCACCTTCTCATGATTGGATAGAAGAGATTAAAGCTGAATTTGAACCAAAAGGCATCAAAGTGTTTGAAATTTCAGCAGCCGCCAATAAAGGTATAGATAAATTACTATATGGCATTTGGGACACATTAAGTAAAATTCCTGTCAATTATGATACCTTTGACGAAGAATTTATCGAAGAAGACTTAATTGAAGAAGATAAAGTATTGGTATACAAAGAAAACGGGAAATTTATTGTGGAAGGCAAGAGCATCGAGAGATTGATGCAATCAACCTATATGGATGATTTTGATTCACTGAGATATTTCCAAGATACTTTAAAGAAAAAAGGTATAATTGATAGATTGATAGAGTTAGGTATAGAAGAAGGCGACTCTGTATTTATCTGTGGATATGAATTTGAATTTTTTAATTAGGAGTTGATAATATGATAACTGGGAAGCAAAGAAGTTATCTAAAAAAGATAGCAAACAATACAGAGGCAATTTTCCAAGTAGGGAAAAACGGTCTTACTGATAATTTTATTAAACAAGTAGATGATGCACTTAATGCAAGAGAAATTGTGAAAATAAATGTACTGAGAAATTCAGGCTTAGACCAAGATGAAATAATAGAAGTGTTAGTAACGCAATTAAGAGCAGAATTCGTACAAAATATTGGCAGAAAAATCACAATATATAGAGAATCAAAGGATAAAATAATTAAATTACCAAACTGAGATATTGGGAGATGAGACGGATGCCTATTGGTATTTTGGGAGGGACATTCAATCCTATTCACATTGGACATTTAATCATTGCAGAATATGTTAGACAAGAATATAAACTTGATAGGATTTTGTTTATTCCAAACGGTAACCCTCCTCATAAAAGCTATAAAGATATTATAAATGCCAGATTGCGTTTATTGTTGATTGAGCAAGCAATAATGGATAATTGTCACTTTAATTCGAGCGACATAGAATTGAGATATGATAAAGTTAATTATACAATAGACACACTAAAAACACTCAAATCTCAATATAGTAAAGAAGAACTATTTTTTATAATAGGAACTGATACTTTATTTGAGCTAGATTCTTGGAAAGACTTTGCTGATGTTGCAAAACTGACAAACTTTATAGTATATCAAAGAGCTAGTTACAAAAATAATGATGTAAATAATAGAATAAAAGAATTGGAAAGCAAATATGGTCCAAAGATATTTGAAAGTAAAGGCCCTTATGTTGATATTTCATCAACTCTCATTAGGAATAGGTTATCTATGGGACTTTCAATAAAATATCTCGTTCCTGAATCGATATTAGGAGATGTTATAACAATTTATGGAGGAAAAGGGAATGAATTACGATGAAATCATAAAAAACACACTTGATGAACATAGATATATGCACACCAAAGGAGTTGTAGATACAGCAATTCAATTGGCAGATAAGTACGGCGCCGACAGAGACAAAGCCTTAATAGCGGCTTATCTGCATGACTTTGCTAAACCGCTTGGATATGAGGAATCATTGAAACTAATTGAAAAATTTGGTATAATTCTAGATGAGGAAACTTTAGAAAATCCTGAATTATTACATGCACCACTAGGAATGGCCATTGCCAAATATGAATTTGGCATAAATGATGAAGAAATATTAGATGCTATTAGATACCATACTACTGGTAAGGAAAATATGCCGTTATTGACAAAGATAATTTATCTAGCTGATTTGATTGAACCAAGTCGAAACTTTGATGGTTTAGAAAAGATAAGAGAAGCTGCATATAAAGACTTAAATCAAGCATTAATTATTTCTATGAATAATACTATTGTGTATTTAATAAAGAAAAATCATGTAATACATTCTGATACCTATAAAGCTAGAAATTTCATCATTAGAAATTTGCACAGGGGGAACTAATGAAATCATTTTTCAAGATATTTTTTAAGTGGCTAATATTTTTTGTCGTTTTATTTTTTGTTGTAAATGTAGTTATTGGAATTTCACTTGACGACTCTAACTTAACATTCTTACTAATGGGTGTTGATGCGAGCAATGTCAAAGAAGCTAAGGGGGTTAGATCTGATACTATAATGCTTTTTAACTTAGATAAAAAGAACGACAAGTTATCTATTATTTCGATACCTAGAGATACTCGTACATCAATAGAAGGGAGAAAGTTCAAAGAAAAAGTAAATCATTCTTTTGCCTATGGCGGTCCAGAGTTAACAACAAGTACTGTATCTAATTTATTAGGTGTAGATATCGATTATTATGCAGTGGTAGACTATGACTTAGTCAGTAAATTTATAGATTTAATAGGTGGAGTTGAAATTTATGTCCCGATGGATATGAAATATGATGATCCAACAGCTAATCCACCGCTTCATATTGATTTAAAAGAAGGACAGCAAATATTAGATGGAGATGAAGCACTTCAATATTTGAGATTTAGAAAAGGATATGCAAACGCAGATTTAGGAAGAATAGATGCTCAACAAGAATTTCTAAAAGTAGTAATCGATGATACTCTAAAACTCAGGAATATACCTAAAATTCCCAAGATGGTTCAACTATACAAATCAAATGTTGATACCAATATTCCGGTTACTATGGCTATGAGATATGGATTTAGCATATTTGGTTTAGATTCACTGGATATAGAAACTTATGTACTTCCAGGTAATCCCAAAATGATGAATGGAGTTTCATATTACATTCATGACGAAGAGAAAACTAAAGAGCTTGTAAACCAAATATTTCATCAATATTAGTACAATGTTAGGAGGAGAATAAAAATAACAATGAATTTAACTAATGACAAATTAGAAATAATTAAGAAAGCAATAGAGGACAAAAAAGGTTTTGATATTGAAATACTTGACATAAAAAAAATCAGCTCTATAGCAGATTACTTTGTGATTGCAAGTGGTAATTCAACTACTCAAGTATTATCTATTGTCGATGAAATTGAATACAAGATGACATTGAATGGATATGAAACCATTGCAGGTAAAGAGGGATATTCGTCTGCAAAATGGATTATTCTTGACTATGATGATGTTGTAGTTCATATTTTCAAAAAAGAAGATAGAGAATACTACAATCTTGAAAGATTGTGGAAAGAATATGAAAATACACTAAAATAGGAGGTATTAGGTAATGGAAATAAACTACATTAATACAAAAAAAGCACCAGCAGCAATAGGGCCATATTCACAAGGGATTATAGCTGGAAATTTAGTTTTTACATCTGGACAATTGCCAATAGATCCATCTACTGGAGAGTTAGTTACTGATGATATCAAGCTTGCAACTAAGGTTTCATTAGAAAATGTTAAAGCAATACTTGAAGAAGCTGGTTCAAGCATTGAAAAAGTAATCAAAGTGACGGTATATGTGACAAACATGGATGATTTTTCCAAAATCAATGAAGTGTATGCTGAGTATTTCACAGAACATAAACCTGCTAGAAGCTTAGTAGAGGTTTCACAATTGCCAAAAAGTGGTTTGATAGAAATCGAAGCTATTGCAACTCTATAATAAAAGGGCTTATTTATAAGCCCTTTTATTTTGAACCATAACTCATATCGAGCATAGCTTTTCTTTTTTCTCTTTTCTTTTTTCTCTGGTGCTTTTTATGCAAGCTATTTATAATATAGAAGATAAAAACAAACCAATACCAGTTATAAATAACATTAGTAGGAAATTTTTTATATGGGCTAATATCTACTTTAGCAGAAGAAATAATATTAGCTTTCCCCAAAAGCTTTCCATCTAATAAATACTGAATTTCTCCAATAATTTGCCCTTGTGAAATGGGCGCTTTTAAATTTTCATTTAGAATAGTTTTTCGTTCAATATTTTGGGCATCCAGTTTTGAAATAGGAAAGGCAATATCCTTATCTACAACGCCAGCTACATATGGAACAGAGCCATCCTTAATGGGTATATTATCAATAAATTGATCCTTATATCCAATCACAACATTGTCAAAATTATCAAAGCCATAATTTAACAACTCAATAGTATCTTGATATACCTCGTTTCCATTCGCTTTTAAAACAACTGCTAATAAATTCTGCCCATCTTTTTCTGCATATGAAACCAAGCAATTCTTTGCATGACTCGTATAACCAGTTTTTACTCCTAAAGCATAAGGATATTTAATTGGGATTAATTGCCCATCAATTTCAACTTTCTCTGAGCTAAACAATAGTTTATTTGTGAGTTTGAGGTATCTTGTTTCCGTTTTTACGTTAGTAGGAGGTATTTCGTATGTCACTTTAGTTACAATCTTTCTAAACTCTTCAAATTGCATAGCATATCTTCCAATAAGAGCGAGGTCATATGCCGAGGAGACATGATTTTCGTCATGAAGACCATTTGGATTTACAAAATTTGTATCCAAAGCTCCAAGTTCTTTTGCTTTTTCGTTCATCATCAAAACAAAATTATCAATACTTCCACCAACGTGTTTTGCAATAGCAAGAGCACAATCGTTCGCTGAAGCTATTAGCATTCCATTCAATAATTGTTCCAATGTCAATTTTTCGCCTAAATCAAGAGCGATATGACTTCCATACGTTAAATCTACAATCTCTTGATCAATAGTCACATAATCATTTAAATTGCCATTTTCTAAAGCAAGTATTGCTGTCATCATCTTTGTTGTACTTGCAGGGAATAATTTTTCGTGTATATTTTTTTGATATAGTATTCGGCCAGTATCATAATCAATAAGTATTGCAGCTTCTGCGCCGATATGTAAAGAATTTTCATCTTCTATTTTCGCACTTGATGGCATTGAAGAAGCTGACGCAAAATTAAATTGGCCAAATATTATAATGATTACTAATATACTACTTATAATTTTGATTTTTTTCAAATTACCACCACCATTTTTATGTTGTATATATTATATCAAAAAATTGATTGAAATTACATTTATTTATTAGATTATAATAACCATTTAATTATGTTCTCTTAAATAGTATAATAGAAATATAACCTTTAGGAGGGAAAACAATATGGATTATTTTAGCAAGAGAGAAAAAATACTCATTGGAATTATTGCTCTATTATTAGTTGTACTAATATTGTTTTTGAACCCAACAAGTGACAACAATGATGCATCTGAGTTGTTGATTACCAATGACACAGTTGATAAAAGTGAAGAAGAGGAAAATGCTGAATTGCCTACAGAAATTATGGTTCATATAAGTGGGCAAGTTTATCAACCAGGGTTATATAAATTAAATTCTGGGGATAGAGTAATAGATGCAGTAAACCTAGCTGGTGGTCTTACTAAAGATGCTGATTTTGATAGAATTAATTTAGCAAAGAAAATTTCTGACGAAGAAAAAATATACATACCTAAAGTTGGCGAAAATGTAGACTCGAATTTAGTTGAAGAAAATAGTGCCATTTCAGATATCAGCGGTAACACTGTGTCATCAGATAAAATAAATATAAATACTTGCACAAAACAAGAATTAATAGACTTACCAGGTATAGGAGATGTCTTAGCAGATAGAATAATTGAATATAGAAGCAAAACAAAATTTAGCACCATAGAAGACATAAAAAATGTTTCAGGCATAGGTGATGCTAAATTTAATGCTATAAAAGAACTTATAACTACAAATTAAGAGGTGAAACCATGGACAAAAGATTGACAAAACTAACCAAAAGTTCTGGGTGAGCGGCTAAAATCGGGCCCGATATATTAGCTCAGGTTCTGAGCAATTTACCTAAGAATTATGATGAAAGATTATTAGTTGGCATAGATACATCTGATGATGCGGCCGTATACAAAGTGAATGATGAATTAGCAATAATTCAAACTTTAGATTTCTTTACACCCGTTGTGGATGATCCATATATTTATGGACAAATTGCCGCAACTAATTCTTTAAGCGATGTTTATGCAATGGGCGGAGAACCTACATTGGCAATGAACATTGTATGTTTCCCAGATTGTTTAGACCCCAAAGTTCTCTCAGAGATATTAAGAGGAGGATACGACAAAGTAAAAGAAGCGGGTGCCTTATTAATAGGTGGACACAGTGTTTCGGATGATGAACCTAAATATGGATTATCTGTTACAGGATTTGTACACCCTGATAAAGTAAAATCAAACAGCAATGCAAAGGTAGGAGATTATTTAGTACTGACAAAACCATTGGGTGTAGGCATAATTAATACAGCAATAAAAGGTGAAATAGCCAGTGAAAGTGCTTATAAGAAATGTGTTGAGGTTATGACTAAATTGAACAAATATGCAAAAAATGCATGTGAAGGTATTGCTGGAATTAATAGCATAACAGATGTAACTGGATTTGGATTGTTAGGTCATGCACTTGAAATGGCAGAAGCTAGCAAAGTCAGCATTTTTATTAATAGTAACAGCATTTACTATATTGAAGAAGCTAGAGAATATGCTCAGATGGGTATAATTCCAGCTGGAGCGTATAATAATCAAAAGCATATTGGGGGAAAAGTAATATTTGAAAAAGAGGTTGACCAATATTTAAAAGATATTATGTACGATCCTCAAACATCTGGAGGACTATTAATATCAGTCAGTGCAATAGATCTTATTAAGCTGGAAAATAATTTAAAAGGTTTTAATATTGATTATAGAGTTGTAGGAGAAGTGAAAGAACAAGATGACCATGTATTACATGTGATTTAATGAAGGGAGTGTTTAAGTGAGTAATATAAAATACTATCAAATGATTCCAAAAGTGGATGAAATTCTAGCTGATGATAGAATTTCAGATCTTTTAAAAACAATACCAAGGAAAATCGTTCTTGAAGCTATAAATGAAGAAATTGATAGAATCAGATCACTAATACAAAGTAATGATGAAAACAAGATAATTAGTAGTTTAAATGAATTGATTTTAAATATAATCAATACTAGCATAGAGAAAAATAAATTTAGTTTAAAAAGAGTAATAAATGCGACAGGGGTAATTATTCACACTAATCTAGGCAGATCCCTAATTAATCCTGAGATAATTGACAACATAATGAAAATAAGCACAAACTACTCTAATTTGGAATTTGATATAGAAAGTGGCAAGAGAGGCTCAAGGTATTCGCATTTAGAAAAGATTATCTCTCAAGTAACAGGTGGAGAGGCAGCAATAGTAGTAAACAACAATGCTGCAGCAGTACTACTGGTATTGAGCACAGTAGCCAAAAATAAAAATGTCATTGTTTCAAGAGGAGAATTAATAGAAATAGGCGGCTCATTTAGAATCCCAGAGGTTATGGAACAGAGTGGAGCAATTTTAAAAGAGGTTGGCACCACCAACAAGACTCACTTTGAAGATTATTTAAATGCAATAGATGACGAAACCGCATGCATCATGAAAGTACACACTTCAAATTATAAGATACTCGGGTTTACAAGTGATGTGCCAATTTCTGAACTGAAAGAACTAAAAAGCGATAAAGTTTTGCTAATTGAAGACTTAGGTAGTGGAGTATTGATAGACTTGACTAAATATGGAATAAGTTATGAGCCAACTGTGTCAGACAGCATTAGAAACGGAGCTGATATCGTAACATTCAGTGGAGATAAATTATTGGGAGGACCACAAGCAGGTATAATTGTTGGGAAAAAAGAATTAATTGATAAGATGAAGAAGAACCCATTGACGAGAGCATTAAGAGTTGATAAATTCACTATATCTGCGTTAGAGGCAACGTTTAGGTATTATTTAGACGAAACTAAAGCCATATCTAATATTCCAACATTGAATATGATGGTAAAGAGCATAGAAAAAATAGAAGAACAAGTAAAAAGGGTAATCAATATTTTAAAACAAGAAATAAATTCTGAAGATATTAATTTTGATATAGTAGATGACTTTTCAGAAATTGGTGGTGGTTCTTTGCCATTAGAAAAGTTAAATACAAAATGCTTAGCAATAGAACTTCGCAAAGGAAATATAGTAGATTTTGAGAGAAATTTGAGAAATTATGAAATACCTATTATATCTAGAATATTTAAGAATAGGATATTATTTGATTTTAGAACAATAAGAGAAGATGAAGAAAATATAGTTATTAAAGCAATACTAAATGCTTATGAAAATATTTAAGGGGAGTAAAAAATGAACCATATCATTATTGGTACAGCTGGGCACATAGATCATGGTAAGACTACTTTAATAAAAGCACTAACAGGTAGAGAAACAGATAGATTGAAGGAAGAAAAGGAAAGAGGAATTTCTATAGAACTAGGATTTACTTACTTTGATTTGCCAAGTGGTCAGAGAGCTGGCATAATAGATGTTCCTGGGCATGAAAAATTTATTAGGAACATGTTAGCAGGTGTAATTGGAATAGACATAATACTATTTGTAGTAGCTGCTGATGAAGGTGTTATGCCACAAACCATCGAGCATTTAGCAATTTTAGATTTAATTGGCGTAAAAAATGGGTTTGTTGTCATAACTAAATCTGACTTAGTAGACGAAGATTGGTTAGAATTAGTTAAAGAAGAGATAAAAGAGAGTGTAAAGGGTACATTTCTTGAAAATTCAAAGATAATTCCTGTTTCTAGTACAAAAAGAATTGGGATAAATGAAGTCATTGAAGAAATTAATAGATTGTCTAATTTGATTGAGCCAAAAGACACTAATGATCTTCCGAGATTACCTATTGACAGAGTATTTACTATTCAAGGTTTTGGAACAGTTGTCACAGGGACCTTATTGAGTGGTGTGCTTAAAGTTGGAGATGAAGTTGAAGTATACCCAAAATCAATTATTACAAAGATAAGAAACTTGCAAGTGCACGATAAAGATGTAAAAGAAGCATATGCAGGTCAAAGAGTCGCTGTAAATTTAGCTAACGTAAAAAAAGACGAGATTAGTCGAGGAGACTGCATCGCTCCTAGAGATACAATGAAAGAAACTATGATGCTTGATGTTAAAGTGAAGTTATTAAAAAACTTAGAAAAACCAATAGAAAACAGAACAAGATTGAAACTCTATTTAGGCACTGATGAAATAATGTGTAGAATCGTTCTATTGGATAGAGACATATTAGAGCCTGGAGAAGAAGCATTTGCACAACTCAGATTAGAAGAAAAGACTGTTGCAAAAGCAAAAGATAGATTTATTTTGAGATTTTATTCTCCTATGTTTACAGTCGGAGGAGGAGAAATACTAGTAGCAAATCCTGGTAAAAGGAAAAGATATGATGAAGATATAATAGAAGAACTAGCTTTAAAAGAAGAAGGCACAATTCTTGATCATATTGAAAACATATTAATTAATGAGAAGAATATATTTTACAGTACAAAAGATATAGCAGTTGAGCTATCTCTATTAGAGACGAACATAGTAAATGAAGTTAAAAGATTAGAAGATGAGGGAAAAGTTGTTAAGTTTGAAATAAACAAAGAAATATTTCCAGTACATGTAAATAAATTACAAGATTTGATAGATTCTATAAAAATAGAATTAGAAGATTTTCATAAAAAATACCCATTGAGATATGGAATACCAAAAGAAGAAATAAGGACTAAGTATTTAGGTAAAAATAAGCAAAAGTTAGGGGATATGATTATAGAGTATTTAATAAATAAAAGAGTAATAAAGCAATTTAAGGACTTACTAGCTCTCCCTGATTTTGAACCTAGTTTATCTGATTCGGACAATATTATCAAAGATAGTATCATCGATATTTTGGATAGAGAAGGTTTTAATTTAACAAAGATAGATGATATGCTCATTCTAGCGAATAAATATGACAAAAAGAAAATAGAAAACTTAGTTTTCTATATGATTAACACAGGTGATATAATAAAATTAGGAGATGATTATATAATAAGCTCCAGCAAATATGAAACAGCAAAGGAAATTTTGCGGGATTATTTAAAGGAAAATGAATTTATAACTGTCCCAATTTATAGAGACTTGTTGAAGACCAATAGAAAATTTGCTATAGCATTACTTGAGCATTTTGATCAAATCAAGTTAACTAAGAGAGATGATGATAAAAGATACTTAATAGAATAAATTGAGGTGTAAAAATGGGCGAGAGAATCTTAGTGCTAGATCCTGATATAAGCTTCACTAAAACATTAAAATATAGCTTTGAACAAGATAGTTTTCAAATAGATGTTTATTCTGACTGTGAGAACATAGTTGAATTAATAGAGAAGAAACACTATGATATTTTGGTAACTGAACTTCAACTTATGAAATCTAATGGCTTGACTATATGCCAGAGTGTTCGCAGTTTCTCCAACATACCAATTATCTTTATTTCTAGGATTGATGATGATATTAAAAAAATTTTGGCATTTGAATATGGTGCTGATGATTATCTAGTTAAGCCATTTAACATTCTAGAATTGAAAGCTCGCATAAAAGCTATACTCAGAAGAACATCTGACATAAAGTTTGAATATAACAATGATGTCATAGAAATATCTGACATAAAAATATATACTATTGGCAGGAAAATAACGAAATCTGGGCAAGAAATATCATTGACTGGTAAAGAATTCGATTTGATATACGTCTTGGCATCTAATCCTGGGAAGATATTCACACGTGAAGAACTCTTAGAGCGAGTCTGGGGGTATGCGTACTATGGTGATTTGAGAACTGTTGATGTACACATTAGAAGAATAAGGGAAAAGATTGAAGAAAATCCCAAAGATTCTCAATATATAATGACTAAATGGGGAGTAGGTTATTATTTTAAAGAAAATAGTATTGCTAATTCCTTATAAATATTATATAATTGCATTTGTGTTGATGGGGGTAGATGGGTGCTGGTGTGCCCTCTGGTCTTCAAAACCAGCGCGAGGGGTTAGGAGCCTCTTGGGTGGGTTCGATTCCCACATACTCCCGCCATTGATTTCAAGCCACTTATGTGGCTTTTTTATTTACAAATGCATAATTTTATCCCTTTCTAGTCAACATGCTAACTATAATTGATATCGCATTATTAATAAAATCATTTCTAAATTCAGAATTTATATTTCCCTGGATAATGTCGTTATTGCCGCCGCCTTTTATCTCATACATTTTTGATAATTCTAAGAATACATTTTTCATGTCTATGCTAAATAATTTTGGTTTAGAAATAGTAAATAGCACACTGTTACTTGATTCTGAAGTGTAAACCTGAAAGATATCTTCATGATTATTTCTTATATAGTGTCTGATATTATCAATGTATATAGCGTCTTCATCATCGAAAGATTCAATAATGAATTTAAAATTATTTATTCTTTGTAATTTTGATATTAATTCAAAAGCTTTTAGTTCAACTATTTTATTTTTTAAGTTGACGTTCTTTTTTTGTAGTGACTTGTTTTGTTCTAATATTTCGCTTACTTTATTTACCAAATCATTTTCGTTAGTCGAGAGATTTTTTCTTATCGTATCAATTGTCGAATATACAGTTAAGTAATGATTTAAAGCTCTTTGACCTGAAATGAACTTGATTCTTATGATAGATTTTATTTTTTCATACCCTATTATTTTTACTATCCCAATTTCTCCTGTTGAAGAGACATGGGTACCCGCACATATTGAGTAATCCAGTCCTTCTATTTCGACAATTCTTATATTTTCATTTATAGTTATATTTTTCCTTATAGGAATAGCTTTCAAGTTATCTTTGTTAACTATATATGTGGATACTTTAAAATTTGATTGTATGATTTTATTTGCAAGGATTTCAGCTTTTTGAATTTCATTTTCGGTTATGTCTCTAGTTGACAGATCAATAGTACTATATTGATTTCCCATATGGAAGCTTTCTGTTTGCCAATTAAATATGTTAAAGAAAGCAGCCGAAAGTATGTGCTGAGAGGTATGCTGCTGCATATGATCAAATCTTCTATCAAAATCAATTGATAACTTTACATCTAATTTATCTACATTTCCGCTTAGAACATGAACTATGTCAGAGCCATCTTCATACACATCCTCGACTTCTATATCATTTATGTAACCATAGTCTCTCGGTTGGCCACCTGATAAATCTGGATAAAAAATTGTTTTGTCTAGCTTCAGATAACACTTTCCATCCTTAAGGTACTTTTCGGTTACATAGGCATCTATATTAGTTAAATAAGGATTTTCCCAATATATTCTCTTTGACATATAATATTCATCTCCTTTGTTTAATAATACCATAAATATACTTCTATGATATAATTATATTATACATTTGATAATTATTGAGGAGAATATAATGAAAAGGTTTTCTTTCTTATTGATAATTGGTCTTATAAGTGGAATATTGTTTTCATATTTTTTCGAATTAACTTTAATGATTACAGTATTTATCATTTTTATAGGATTATTAGTTCTTTATGTTGTTAAAGACAATCTAAGATATTTTTTTAGTTTATTTTTTGCATCATTACTAATTGGGCTTTTTATTTGCAATATTAACTTAATAAGCAGCTTAGATAGGTATAACAGTGACAATCATCAGTATATAGGTGTTATTGATAGCATTAAAACCGATGAGAAAAAAACTAAAATGAAAATCAAGCTAGTTTCGGTTGATAGTGATGTTTGCAATGAAAAAATATTGCTCACAACTGACAAAGATAAGAATTATGTTCTAGGCCAAAAACTTAAGTTTACGGGGATTATTAAACAGGCGAAAGAGAATACAAATCCAAATATGTTCAACTATAAAAAGTATCTTTTGGCTGAAAACATACACTATACTATTTATCAAGATAGTGCAAAAATTTACACATATGATGAAGCCATTTCAGCTTACTATAATTTAAGAACTAAATTTCAAAATTACGTAATATCAAATTTTGATAATTTGTCAAAAGATAGTCGCGACCTAATGGTTAGCACAATACTTGGAGACAGTAGTTATCTTGAAGATGAACAGTATGATACATATAAAGATATAGGGCTATTACATTTGTTAGCAGTATCTGGTTTACACATAAATCTAATAGCTTCGTTTATATCTATCTCACTAGCACATCTTGGAGTAAATAAAAAAATAAATGTTTTTATTTCAATTACTTTGATACTTATATATGGTTATTTAATTGGTTTTCCAGCATCCTGTGTCAGAGCTATTATAATGTTTTCACTCAGTCTACTTGCGGCATTATTCCATAAACCATATGATTCATTAAATTCATTGTATATTGCTGCTATTATAAGTTTACTATTAAATCCGTTTTGGATATTTAGTATTGGGTTTATATTATCATACACAGCTAGCTTCTCAATTGTTGTATTCTCAAATAGAATAAAAAAATATTTTTATCCCCTCAAAGGATTTATAATTGATAATCTGTCAATTATTTTAGCTGTTAATCTATGCCTTCTGCCAGTACAAATTTACTATTTTAACACTTTCAATTTTATATCAATATTGTCAAATTTAATCATTGTTCCGGTTGCAAGTCTGAATTTGATAATTGGATTTCTGTCTTTGATATTTAGCAAATTAACTTATTTTTTGAATATTACTATGAACTTTCAAAAAATATTAACTGATGTGTTTTTAAAATTTTCAGTTTTTCATTTTAATTTCAAGACACCTTCAATTTTAGATATGATGCTTTATTTTTTGATTCTTGTACTCATTTATAACAAAGGCATTGTATCGAATTTAAAAAAAGAAATAATAAAAGTTATTTTTTATTTTACAATTATATTTATTATTGTATATTCAATGGACATATACAAAGACATTGATGACATAGTGATTGATTTTATTGATGTAGGACAAGGAGATAGTGCATTGATTAGATATAGAGATAATAATATTTTGATAGATGCGGGAGGTTCGGCTTTTTCGGATTATGATGTTGGAGAAAATATAACGCTGCCTTATCTTATAAAATCCGGAGTGAGTAAGTTGGATGCTTTAATTATATCTCATTATCACGATGATCATTATAAAGGAAGCTTATCAATAATTGAGAATTTGCCAGTTGATAAAATAATATCAGCTAGATATCCAACAGATGATGAATTTTTACATGCTATTGCACAAAATAATATTTCAGTATATAAATTGAATGCTAATAATGATATTTATTTACGTGATAAATTAACTATAGATATTTTGTGGCCAACAAATAATGCTTTATTATATGATAATGAAAACAACAATTCACTAGTTTGCTTAGTAAATGCTAATGGCATTAAATTGCTTTTTACTGGTGATATAGAGAAAGAGGTTGAAAACAAACTGATGCATGAGAACAATGAAGATTTGGATATAGACATTTTAAAAGTAGCACATCATGGAAGCAATACTTCCTCTTTTCCTGAGCTAATAGATGAATTGTCGCCAAAAGTTAGTATAATCTCTGTTGGCAAAAATAATATGTATGGGCATCCTTCAGCACAAACACTACAAACACTTATGAATGCAAATAGTAGTATCTACAGAACTGATGAGATGGGACTTATAAGTGTTATAATAAAGAATGACAGATTTATGATAAAGCCATATCGAGGGCCATTTTATCGAGAAGATTTAATAAAATACTTAAACATTAGAAGAAATGATATTTTAGCATTCATCATTTTTATATATGTTGCAAATGCACAGGTAAGAACTTATCTAAAAATGGAGGAAAAACTAAATGAATTACAATGAATTTATGCTATCAATTAAAAAAAATAGCTTCAAAGAAAAATATTTATTTACGGGTGAAGAAGTCTATTTAATGAATGAAGCGCTAAATGAACTCATTGATGCAAACATACCAAAGGGAACAGAAGGGATGAATCTATCTAGAATAGACTTAAAAGACGCTAATATTGAAGATTTAAAAAATAGCATAGTAACCTTACCATTTTTAGCGCAGAGAAAAATAACCGTTGTATATAGTCCTGAAATACTGAGTGAAAATTACAATAATGAGATCAGTTTGGATTTATTAAGTGACTTAGGAAATCATCAAGTGCTCATATTAATTGATAACGATAAAAAAATCAAAGCTAATTCGAAATTATATAAAGCTTTTAAAAGTGATGAAATTATACTATTTGACAAATTAAAAGGGAAAGATTTAGTGTCGTGGATCGAAGAAAAACTAAAAGCATATAATAAAAAAATAGATCTGAAAAATATTAGCTATTTTATTCAACAAAGTGGATATCTAAGCAAAAACTTAAAATTAAATCTCAATGATTTGGAAAATGAAATTCTTAAAATAGTTTCCTATTCTAACAAAGAGATAATTGACAAAGACACCATCGACAAATCTATGATAAAATTACTAGATAAAAATATATTTGACTTATTGACGTCAATTGGAGAACAAAATGTAGATAATTCATTAAAAATATTTTCGGAAATATATTTAATGGATGAACCAGTTATAAAGATAGTTTATATGATAAACAGACGATTCAGATTGCAGCTAGCATATAAGAGCTATAGAAAAGCTAATTATAGTGATGAAGATATTGCTGCTAAACTGAGGATAAAACCATATGAATACAATAAGATATCAGCTATTAGCAATAGGTATTCAATTGATAGATTGACAAAGTGCATTCAAGCTGTTATTGAAACTGAAAAAACCCTTAAGAGCAAGGCTGTAAATGAAAGATACGAACTGGAAAATTTAATTGTAAAGCTTGTAAAATCTAATTATAAATAAAGAACTTCGGATTCTCCGAAGTTTTTATTACATTGCTTGATTTAATTTTTTTGTAAGTCGACTTATTTTTCTAGAAGCTTGATTCATATGGATAACATTTTTATGAGCTGCTCTCTTTAATTTTTTATCTATAGTTTTTAGTAATGCTCTAGCTTCATCAATTTGATTTGCTTGTAAAGCAGACTCGAATTTTTTAATGTAAGTTTTTATTTCTGATTTTCTAGCTCTATTTAATGCAGTCTTTTTTTGAGTGACTAATATTCTCTTTTCAGCAGATTTTATATTTGCCATCGTTTCACCTCCTCGTAATCTAACAAAAATTATTTTATCATCATTATCACTTTATTGCAAGGAAAATTAACAATTTAGATTGAGATAAAACTCTATTAATATTCAATATCTAATAAAATCATTTTTTTAATAATTTACTATGTATGACATTAATTGATTAATAGCTATGTTTTAATTGATTAATAGCTATATAGTGGTATAATATCAATAGATTATTTGATATATGAGTAGGGGGAAAACTGATTGGATTATGAAGATAATAGCAAGAAGGGGAAAAGTGAATTGGTTGAATGGTTAAAAAGCATTGCAATTGCTATATTTATAGCAGTATTAATAAAGACCTTTGTTTTTAATACAACATATGTAGTTGGAAATTCAATGTACCCAACATTACACGAAAGCGATAGATTGATAGCTTTAAAATTACCCTTGTATTTTACAGATCCAAAACCTGGGGACATAGTTATATTGAGTGCTCCAGATGCTGAAAACAAAGATTATATAAAGAGAGTGATTGCAGTTGAAGGAGATGTTGTACAAATATCTGATGGCAAAGTTTATGTAAATGGTGTACAAATTGAAGAAAGCTATTTAAATGGCGATGAATACACCCATATTTACAGTGAAAATTATTGGATTGTGCCAGCGGGAGAAGTTTTTGTGTTAGGAGATAATAGAGCTGAAGGTGCCAGCAAAGACAGTAGATATTTTGGGACGGTAAAAATAAAAGAAATAAAGGGCATTGCAAGATTTAGATATTATCCTTTCGATTCTAGATTTGGTAAATTAAAATAACCTCCCAGTTTTGGGAGGATTTTCCTATTTAATAGTTTGGAGGTAAATTAATGCACGTAGACAAAGAGAATATAAGAAATTTTTCAATAATCGCACATATTGACCATGGGAAATCAACTTTAGCTGACCGACTTATTGAAAAGACAGGAATGATGACACAGAGAGAAATGCAAGAACAAGTTCTAGACAAGATGGACTTAGAGAGAGAGAGAGGAATCACAATAAAGTTAAAAGCTGTAAGGCTCAATTACAAAGCAAATAATGGTAAAGAATATATCTTCAATTTGATAGATACTCCTGGACATGTCGATTTTAACTATGAAGTATCAAGATCATTAGCTGCTTGCGAAGGAGCTATTTTAGTTGTTGATGCAACACAGGGAGTAGAAGCACAGACATTAGCGAATGTTTATCTAGCTATAGATCAAGATTTAGAGATATTTCCTGTAATAAATAAAGTCGATTTGCCTAGTGCCAGACCAGAAGAAGTAGCCCAAGAAATCGAAGATATTATTGGAATCGATGCCTCATTTGCACCACGAATATCTGCTAAGGAAGGACTTAACATAGACCAAGTGCTAGAGGGAATTGTTGAAAGAATTCCTGCACCTACTGGAGATGAAAACAAACCATTAAAAGCATTGATTTTTGATTCATATTATGATCCATATAAAGGGGTAACTTGCTACATAAGAGTTTTTGATGGAAAAATTTATCCTGGCATGAAAATTAAAATGATGTCAACTGGTAAAGAATTTGAGGTAACAGAAGTCGGGATTAGTACATCAAAACAAATTCCTATGGATTTTTTAAGCGCAGGTGAAGTTGGATATGTAGCAGCGAGCATAAAAAATGTCAAAGAAGCAAGAGTGGGAGATACTATAACTGATGCATTAAATCCCACAGAAAAACCTCTTCCTGGTTATAAAAAAGTAACGCCTATGGTTTATTGTGGAGTGTATCCTGCTGAGGGGGAAGACTTCAATAGTGTCAGAGATGCATTGGAAAAGTTGCAAGTTAATGATGCTAGTTTAGTATTTGAACCTGAAACATCCCAAGCATTAGGCTTTGGATTTAGATGTGGGTTTTTAGGACTACTTCATATGGAGATAATTCAAGAAAGACTTGAAAGAGAATTTGATTTAAATATTATAACAACAGCTCCAAGTGTTATTTACAAAGTACACAAGACAGATGGAGAGATCATTGATATTCAAAATCCTTCAAATTTGCCTAAACCATCTGAAATCGATTATATAGAAGAGCCTATAGTATCAGCTTCTATTATGACTCCATCTGAGTATGTTGGGGCTATAATGGAGCTTTGCCAGAACAAGAGAGGCGTATTTCTAAATATGGAGTATCTAGATGAAAAAAGAGTAACTTTAAAATATGAATTACCATTGAATGAAGTAATCTATGATTTTTTTGATGCACTAAAATCTAAAACAAGAGGATATGCATCATTTGATTATGAGCTAAAAGGATACAATCGAAGTGAACTAGTTAAATTAGATATACTGATTAATGGAGAACTAGTAGATGCTTTTTCTATAATTGTGCATGAAGAGAAAGCTTATGAAAGAGGAAGAAGTATAGCTGAAAAACTTGTAGACATAATACCAAGACACCAATTTGCAATACCAATACAAGCAGCTATTGGGTCAAAGATAATTGCAAGAGAAACAATAAGAGCTCTAAGAAAAGATGTTTTAGCTAAATGTTATGGAGGAGATATTACTAGAAAGAAAAAACTGTTAGAAAAGCAAAAAGAGGGAAAGAAAAGAATGAGACAAATTGGTTCTGTAGAAGTACCACAAGTAGCTTTTCTTAGTGTTTTAAAATATGATGAAAAGAAGTAGATAAGGCATGGAAAAATTAGGAATTTATATCCATATCCCATTTTGTATAAAAAAATGTGATTATTGCGATTTTGTTTCAGTAAAACCAAATGAAGAGATGATTGAAAGATATATCAATTCCCTTATTAATGAGATGAAAATCTATAGCAAGTTGATTGGTGGATATTTAGTGGATTCTATTTTTATTGGCGGAGGCACTCCTTCTAGCATAGATATCAAATATATATATAGATTATTTGAGATATTAAATAATTCATTTAATATTGCTTCAGATTCTGAAATAACCATTGAAGTTAACCCAGGGACTATTGATAATAAAAAAATAAAAGCATATAAAGAAAATGGAATCAATAGAATTAGCTTAGGAGTACAATCACTAAATGATAAAATTCTGTATAACATAGGGAGAATACACAACAAAGAAGATATTATAAACACTATTAAGCTGATTAAGTTAAATGGCTTTGACAACTTAAACACAGACTTAATGATCGGATTACCTGGGCAAACATTACCTGATGTGATAAATAGCTTAGAACAAATTATAGAGTTAAAACCAACCCACATATCTTTATATAGTTTGATCATTGAAGAAGGGACTAAATTATACGAACTTGAAAAAAACGGCAAGCTAATTCTTCCAAGCGAAGATGAAGAAAGACTGATGTATCATGATGCAAAGGAATTCTTAGAAGAAAATGGATATTTGCAGTATGAGATATCGAATTTTTCCCAAAATGGTTTTGAATGCAAGCACAATCTAAAATATTGGACTTTAAAACCATATATTGGACTTGGATTAAATAGCCACTCAAACATTTGGAATTACCGATATTGGAATTATTCAAATTTCACTGATTACAATGAAGCACTTAATCGAGGTAGCCTACCTATATCGAATAAAGAATTTATTAGCACTAAATCGAGAATAACTGAATTTATGATACTTGGGATTAGATTAAATTCAGGTATTAACAGAGAAGAATTTTATAAAGAATTTGGTACTGACATTGACTATTTCTATAAAGATGCTATTCAAAAGAACAAAGATTTAGGGTTAATTTATGAAGACGGGCGAAGCATTAAACTAACAAAAAAAGGACTTGATTTTAGCAATATTGTAGAATTAGATTTCTACATTTAATACAAAAATACTTGACAAATATTGAATAAGATGGTAGTTTATATATAGAATTAGCACTCAATAAGTAAGAGTGCTAACAATCATCCAAAGGTTAGAGGTGATTTTATGTTGGATGAAAGGAAGTTAAAAGTCCTATTAGCAGTTATAGATAGTTATATAATCACAGGAGAACCCATAGGGTCTAGAACAATTACAAAATTTTATGACCTAGGGGTAAGTTCTGCAACTATAAGAAATGAGATGTCTGATTTAGAAGATTTAGGGTATCTTAATAAAACGCATACTTCTTCTGGAAGAGTTCCATCAGACAAAGCGTATAGATTTTATGTTGACAACTTTTTTAACAATAGTATCCTACAACTGGATTTGGCTAGAAAAGACCAGATTAAGAGCTTTTTAAAAAAGGAATACAAGGAAATCGACCAACTCATAGACGACTTAGCAAAGATACTTGCTCAATTGACAAAATACACTGCTGTGGCATTATCACCTCAAATTAGAGAAACCAAGATAAAGCATATACAATTGCTGCCAATGGATGAGAATCAAATTCTTGCGATCATGGTTAACGAAGCTGGGCTTATTAAGAAGTCGATAATTAATACAGACAATAATATATCTGAAGAAAATCTTGTTTATATAAGCAATTATCTGTCTAAAAGGTTAAAGAATAAGACATTTAAAGAGTTAGCTAATGAGATTGGCAATGGAATATTAGATGATTATTTTGAATATAAAAATGAGTTAAAGAGACTGTTGCCGATACTCTTTGATTCTATTGATGACACCGAAGGCATGAAAGTATATGCAGAAGGCATAACAAATATTTTGGAGTTTCCTGAATATAGAGATATAGACAAAGCGAAAGAAGTTCTTTCGGTCTTAGAGGATAAAGAAAAACTTATCTCTGCACTTACCAACAATAAGTTAGAAGAGATAGACGTAAAGATTGGTGAAGAAAACAATCATGACTCTATGAAGGAATTAAGTGTTATAACAGCCACATATAATAGCGACGGAGAGATTGTTGGGAAAATTGGGATTATTGGACCTAAAAGAATGAATTATATTGAACTGATAAAGACTATTTGGGTATTTTCTGAAAGCATTACTGATATTTTGAACGATTATTTCAGTGGAAACGAGAGGTGATAATTATGGTTGATCAAAATAAAACACCCGAAGAAAATATACAGCAGAATAATGATGTAGAAAATACTATTTCTGATTTAAATAATGAAGGAAAATCTGAGGAAGATTTTAAGGGGGTAGATGACATAAATAATACAAAAGAATTGTTGCGCCAAAAAGAAGAAGAAATTAATGATTTGAATAATAAAATAATGAGGTTGCAAGCAGATTTCTTGAACTATAAAAAAAGGACAGAAAAGGAAAAAGAAGAATCTGTAAACTTTGGAATACAAGCTGTAATAACAGATTTACTTCCTATAATAGATAATTTTGAAAGAGCACTTGATTCTGCTACTAATAAAGAAGATAGCTTTTATAAAGGGATAGAAATGATTAAAGATCAACTTTATGATTTATTAGAAAAGTACAATATAAGGGAAATAAAAGCACTTGGGGAGAAATTCGATCCAAATGTTCATCACGCGATTTCAACAGTCGATTCTAAAGAAGAAGCAGGAACAGTAATAGAAGTTTATCAAAAAGGGTATTTAATGGAAGACAAGGTAGTTAGACCATCTATGGTAATAGTATCAAAATAAAGGAGGAGATATTATGAGTAAGATAATTGGAATTGACTTAGGAACAACTAACTCTGCCGTAGCAGTTATGGAAGGTGGAGAACCAATAATAATTCCTAATTCAGAAGGAAATAGAACCACACCATCTGTAGTTGCATTTACGAAAGATGGAGAAAGATTAGTAGGAGAAACTGCTAAAAGACAAGCTATCACAAATCCCGATAGGACAATACAATCAATAAAAAGACATATGGGAACTGATTATAAAGTTAAAATAGATGGAAAAGAGTATACACCTGAAGAAATTTCGGCAATGATATTGCAAAAACTAAAAGCTGATGCTGAAAGTTATCTTGGCGAAACTATAACTGAAGCGGTTATAACAGTTCCAGCATATTTTACAGACAGCCAAAGACAAGCTACAAAAGATGCAGGTAAAATAGCAGGATTGAATGTAAAAAGAATTATCAACGAACCTACTGCAGCAGCATTAGCTTATGGACTTGATAAAGAACATGGTCAACATAAGATAATGGTATACGATTTAGGTGGAGGTACTTTCGATATTTCAATACTTGAAGTAGGCGATGGAGTATTTGAAGTATTAGCTACTAGAGGAAATAATAGGCTAGGTGGAGACGATTTCGACAATAGATTAGTAGACTATATAGCAGAACAATTTAAAAAAGAGCACGGCATAGATCTAAGAAATGACAAAATGGCTTTACAAAGATTGAAAGATGCTGCAGAGAAAGCTAAGAAAGAGTTATCTACCACTAAGTCAACAAATATAAATCTGCCATTTATTACAGCGACTAGTGAAGGACCATTACATCTAAATATGGACATTACTAGGGCGAAATTTGAAGAGTTAATCTCTGATTTAATAGAAATGACTATTGAGCCTGTACGACAAGCACTTAAAGATGCGGGATTAGAAGCTAGTGAGATTGAAAAAGTGCTTTTAGTAGGTGGGTCTACGAGAGTTCCAGCTGTACAAGAAGCTGTCAAGAAGATAATTGGAAGAGATCCACAAAAAGACATAAATCCTGACGAATGTGTTGCAATTGGTGCTGCTATTCAAGGCGGAATTTTAAGCGGAGAAGTTAAAGATTTATTATTGCTAGATGTAACACCATTGTCATTGGGAATTGAGACATTAGGCGGTGTTACAACTAAGTTGATTGAGAGAAATACCACAATACCAACTAGAAAGTCTCAAATATTTACAACAGCGTCAGATAATCAAACTTCAGTAGACATTCATGTAGTGCAAGGTGAAAGACAAATGGCTAGTGACAACACAACTTTGGGTAGATTCCAATTAACAGGTATACCACCTGCTCCAAGAGGAGTGCCTCAAATAGAAGTTACATTTGATATTGATGCAAACGGAATAGTAAATGTAAGTGCAAAAGATTTAGGTACAGGAAAAGAACAAAAAATTACAATAACATCTTCTGCAAATTTAAGTGAAGAAGAAATTCAAAAGAAAATAAAAGAAGCTGAGAGATTTGCTGAAGAAGATAGAAAGAAAAAAGAAAGAATTGAAATTAGAAACAATGCAGACTCAATGGTATATCAAACAGAAAAGATACTGAAAGATCTCGAAGGCAAAATATCAGATGACGAAAAGAATAAAGTTACAGAGAAGCTGGATTCACTAAAGAAAGCTTTAGAAGGCGATGATATAGACGATATCAAGAGAAAGACAGAAGAGTTAACTAACGAATTCCAAGCTATATCACAAAAATTATATGAAAATGTGCAATATCAACAAGGTGGGGCAGATGAAGGCAAAAAGTCCGATGATGTAGAAGATGCAGATTATGAAGTTGTCGATGAAGACTAATTAAAATTTAAGAGTCAAAGCTAATATATATTAGCTTTGACTCAAAATTTTAAGATAGGGATAGGAGCTGGTGTATGACTGTGAGAGATTACTATGAGATATTAGAAGTTACGAAAGAAGCCTCGCAAGAAGAAATCAAAAGATCGTATAGAAGACTTGCTAAGAAATATCATCCTGATTTAAATCCAAACGATAGTGAGGCTGAACAAAAATTTAAAGAGGTAAATGAGGCTTATGAAGTATTAAGCGATGATGAAAAAAGAGCTAGATATGATAGATATGGGCATGCTGGAGTGAATCAGCAAGGGGCTGATTTTGGAGGATTTGGAGATATATTCGATGATTTGTTTGATATTTTTGGAGGCGGATTTTCAAGAGGTTTCAATAATAAACAGAGAGGCCCAGAGAGAGGTACAGATTTAAGATATGATTTAAGATTAGAATTTAAAGAAGCAGTTTTTGGAGCAAAAAAAGAAATTTCTGTAAAGAGAATGGAAGAATGTCATGTATGTAATGGCACAGGAGCAAAGCCGGGAACAAGCAAAACAACTTGTACAAAATGTAAGGGAACTGGTGAGTTGAGGTATAACCAGCAAACTCCATTTGGAAGATTTGTAAGAGTTATGCCATGTGACGAATGTAATGGAAGCGGAGAGATAATCGAAGAGAAATGTGATCATTGTCATGGCACTGGAAAAGAGTTAAAATCAAAGAAAATAACTATAGATATACCTGCTGGTGTAGATAACGGGAATGTAATTACTTTAAGAGGTGAAGGCAACATTGGTGAAAAAGGTGCACCAAGAGGTGATCTATATGTTTACATTTCAGTAAAAGAAGATGATGTATTTAAAAGAGAAGGCAATGACTTATTCGTCACTATACCTATAACATTCACTCAAGCGACATTAGGGGCAGAGATAGAAATTCCTACATTGGATGGTATTGAAAACTACAGTTTACCTGAAGGAACGAAGTCTAATTCGACATTTAAATTAAAGAGCAAAGGAGTACCTAATGTAAAAGGCATAGGAAGAGGAGATTTATACTTTACTGTTGAGATTGTAATTCCTATTAACTTAAATGATAAGCAAAAGAAAATGTTACTCGATTTATCTAAGGAGTTAGGTGAAAAATACAGCGCTCCTACAAAAAAGAGATTTTTTGACAAAGTCAAAGATGTATTTCACTAACAACCACAAAAGTGGTTGTTGTTTCATATATAGCAAATTTTATTATCATAGGGTATAATATTATTGATTAAATAACTTGCTAGGAGTGTTAAAATGAAGTGGTATGAATTTCTAATTAGTACCAATAGAAAAAATGAAGATTTAATTACATATATCTTATATGATATTGGCGCTAAAGGTCTTGAAATTGTTGATAGAGGTGTTATTAATGAAATCATTGAACAAAAGGATAAATGGGATTTTATTGATGAGACCTTGCAGGAAACAATTTGTGAAGATATAATTATTAAAGCGTATTTCTCTGAAGTAGATGATATAGATTTAATTAAAACTACTTTAAACAACAGAATAGTAGATGAAAATATTGGTTTATTATCAATAAATGTCGTAGATGAAAGTGAATGGGAAGATAACTGGAAAGCTTTTTTTAATACAATGAGAATTGGTGAAAATATTATAATAAAACCCACGTGGGAGAACTATTTGTCCAAGGCTAGCGATATTGTTATCGAGTTGGATCCAGGGATGGCTTTTGGTACAGGCACCCATGAGACTACATATATGTGTGCACAAGCTCTTGAAAAACTTGGTGTAAAGGGGAAAAAAGTCTTTGACATAGGCTGCGGGAGTGGAATCTTGAGTATAATTGCGGCAAAATTAGGAGCAAAAGAAGTCATTGGTATAGATTTAGATATGACGAGCGTCGAAGTTGCCAAGAAGAATATATTAAATAATAATGTAAGTGACATTGTAGAAATAAGGCATGGTGATTTATTATCACAGATAACTGACAAAGCTGATGTTATAGTGATGAATATAGTTGCTGAAATAGTAGCAGATGTAATCAATGATTTGAATAAGTATTTAACTGGTGATGGAATTTTTATTTGCTCTGGAATTATAGATAAAAAGAAGGATATTGTTATTAATGCACTGAATAGAAATTCCTTTGACATATTGGAGATTAACAATACTAATGATTGGATTTGCATAGTAGCAAAGAGGAGATAAGATGCATAGATTTTTCATTGATGAAAAACCAGAGGACAATTTAATAACAATAAGAGGAAAAGATGCAAAACATATCAGAGATGTATTAAGGATGAATATTGGGGATAAAGTTGAGATAGTTTCTGATAATGTAAAATATATTTGCTGCATTGATAATTTTGATACAAACTTAGTTTTACTAAATGTAATTCAATATGAAAGTATAAGTAATGAACCAAAATTAAAAATAAATTTATATCAGTCGATTCCAAAATCAACTAAAATGGAATTGATTTTACAAAAATGTACAGAAATAGGCGTAGTATCATTTACTCCAGTTATTACTACCAGAACTATAGTAAAAGTAGATGATATAAGTAAGGAATTAAAAAAAATCACACGTTGGCAAAGCATAGTATATGAAGCAGCGAAACAGTCAAAAAGAGACATAGTGCCAAAAGTGAATTCAATCATAGACTTTAGAGATGCTTTGAATCAATTTATGGGTAAAACAACAATTGTTCCATATGAAAATGAACATTATGAAGATTTACACTCGACGAGAGAAAAGTATATTAGTTCAGAAGAAGTAAATATTTTTATTGGGCCTGAAGGAGGATTTACCGAACAAGAGATACAAGAACTAAAGAAAATAGATTCTATAATCGTTTCGTTAGGGCAAAGAATACTAAGAACAGAAACAGCAGGCATTGTGATTTCGACGATTTTATTACATGAAGCACATGATTTAGGAGTGATTAAATGGATAGGGTAACATTTCATACATTAGGTTGCAAAGTTAACCAGTATGAAACTGAAGCAATGATGGAATTATTTAAAAATAAAGGTTATACAATTGTAAGTGAGGAAGATTTCGCGGATATTTATGTAATAAATACTTGCACTGTTACAAATATGTCGGATAGAAAATCAAGACAATTTATTAGAAAGGCAAAAAAAATCAACCCAGACTGTCTAGTAGCAGTTGTGGGATGTTATTCTCAAGTGTCTCCTGAGGAAGTAGAGAATATTGAAGGAGTAGATGTAATAATCGGAACAAACAATAGAAATATGATAGTTGAACTTTGTGAAGAATCTAAAAACACTGGAGAGAAAATAAACAAAGTTATTACATCTAATCAACTCAGATCATTTGAAGAAATAAAAATAAATACAATTGAGTCAAAGACTAGAGCATATTTAAAAGTTCAAGATGGATGCAATCAATACTGTAGTTATTGTATTATACCATATGCCAGAGGGCCGGTAAGAAGCAGGGAATACTTAGAAGTAGAAAGAGAAGTAAAAAAACTTGCTAAAAATGGATTTAAAGAAATCGTATTGACAGGCATACACATTGCATCATATGGAAAAGATTTGGAAGCTATAGATTTAAAAAAGCTTATTTACAATTTGAGCTTTATAGAAGGAATTCAGCGAATTAGATTAAGTTCAATTGAACCTAATATAATAGATGAAGAATTTATGAAGATAGCTTATAATACTAAAAAAGTATGTGATCACTTTCATTTATCTCTTCAAAGTGGAAGCGACACAGTGCTAAGCAGAATGAACAGAAAGTATAATACTATTGAGTATTACGAGAAAGTTGATTTAATCAGAAAGTATTTTCCAAATGCTGGAATTACGACTGATGTTATAGTCGGGTTTCCCGGAGAGACTGATGAAGAATTTAAACAGACGCTAGAATTTGTTCAGAAGATTGGCTTTTCGAAAATCCATGTATTTAAATTTTCTCCAAGGAAGGGGACAAAAGCCTACAGCATGAAAGATCAAGTGCCAAGCAGTATAAAAGAAGAGAGAAGCAAAATTCTAATTGATGTAAGCGATAGTATGATGAAAGACTTTAACAAAAAGTTGATAGGATGTAAAGCTGATGTACTATTTGAATCCAAATTTCAGGGAGAAGGCCTCTATGAAGGGTATACAACCAACTATGTTAGAGTTTTTAAGAAGTCTGAAAGCGACTTAGTAGGTCAAATTAAGAAGGTAACACTTAAAGAAATTTTAGATGATAAAATTATGGCTATTTAATTACGAGGAGGTGAGATAGAGTGGATTGTTTGTTTTGTAGTATTATAAACAAGGAATTACCTAGTGATATAGTTTATGAGGATGAATTGGTTATTGCAATAAATGACATAAATCCACAGGCGCCAGTGCATTTTCTGATAATACCCAAAAAACATATTAAATCCTTGAATTATTTAGAAGAACCTGATTTAGTCTATATTACACATATAACAAAACTAATTCCCAAATTAGCTAAAGAATTTGGCCTAGATGAAGGATATAGAGTTGTCAATAATTGCGGAGATTTAGGGGGACAGACTGTAGATCATATTCATTTTCATGTTCTGGGTAAAAGACAAATGTTGTGGCCACCAGGTTAAAAACAGTGTCAATAGTCAGTGAAAATGTCATGTAAAAGTATAAAGTTTTATTCAATGAAAATGTCACTATTAGAATTTGAAAATATATTTACACTGTTTTATTGGAAAAAGGCTTTTAATTCATTTTAAGAGATGTTTTACCTAT
>JAHDQA010000040.1 GCA_018434075.1 Tissierellaceae bacterium | reverse complement strand
TTTTTTTAATCATTAAATTAAATATATTAATTTTAAAATATATATTTATTAATATATTTAATTTTAATTTAATTATTTTATATAATATTTACTGATTTACTGTAAACAATAGTTGCATTGTGAGAATTTTTTGATTATAATAATAGTAAAGATAGTAATATCTAATATAATTATGATAGGAGTTGTTTTTATGAAAGGTTTCGCCATGAAAAAAATCAGCGAAGTAGGGTGGATTGAAAAAGACAAACCAGTATGTGGACCTCTAGATGCTATCGTAAGGCCAATCGCCCTAGCTCCTTGTACTTCAGATATACACACTGTTTATGAAGGAGCATTAGGCGAAAGAGAAAATTTGATATTAGGACATGAAGCTGTGGGTGAAATAGTTGAAGTTGGAGAACTTGTGAAAGATTTCAAAGTTGGCGATAAAGTTTTAGTACCTGCAATAACACCTGACTGGAGTTCTTTAGAGGCTCAGAGAGGATATGCTATGCATTCTGGCGGTATGCTTGGAGGATGGAAGTTTTCAAACATTAAAGACGGCGTGTTTGCAGAGTATTTCCATGTAAATGATGCAGATGCCAACCTAGCATTATTGCCCGAAGGAATGGATCCAGCAGTCGGCGCAATGTTGAGCGATATGGTGCCAACAGGACTACATGGTGCTGAACTTGCTGAAATTGGGTTTGGAGAAGATGTACTCGTAGTTGGTATTGGGCCTGTAGGATTAATGGCTGTTGCTGGATCAGCATTAAAAGGTGCTGCTAGAATACTAGCAGTTGGCACAAGACCAAATTGCGTAAAAGTAGCAAAAGAATATGGTGCCACAGATATAATCAGCTACAAAGATGGCCCAATAGAAGATCAAGTTATGAAACTTACAAATGGCAAAGGAGTCGACAAAGTAATACTTGCAGGCGGAGGAGTCGAAACCTTCAAGACTGCCGTAAGGGTTGTTAAACCCGGCGGAATAGTAGCAAACATAAACTACCTCGGCAGTGGAGATTATATCGAAATTCCAAGACTTGACTGGGGTGTTGGAATGGGTCATATAAAAATTGTTGGAGGCCTTATGCCCGCTGGTAGAATGAGAATTGAAAGACTAGCTAACCTTGTGATGACAAAAAGACTTGATCCATCAAAATTGATAACTCATAGATTTGAAGGATTTGAAAATCTAGATAAAGCATTTGATTTAATGTATAAAAAGCCTAAAGACTTAATTAAACCAGTTGTTCTTATAAAATAAAAGAATAGAGAGCACTCTCTATTCTTTTATTTCGTCTTTGTATTTACCTTTTTTCCTTTGCTTTACGCATTCATTTAAAAGATACTCTATTTGCCCATTTATAGATCTAAAATCATCTTCAGCCCACGATGCAATCTCATCATACAGTTTCTTTGATATGCGAAGTGGTATTTGTTTCTTTCTATCTTCATCCACGCTAATACAAACTCCCACTATTTACTATTGGCTGAGCATCTTTATTCCCACACAATACTACTAATAAATTTGATACCATTTGAGCTTTTCTCTCCTCATCTAATTCTACTACGCCATTTTCATTTAATCTCTGAAGAGCCATTTCTACCATGCCAACAGCTCCATCAACTATCATCTTCCTTGCATCGATTATAGCACTTGCTTGTTGCCTTTGAAGCATTACTGCCGCTATTTCCGGAGCATATGCTAGATAAGTTATGCGAGCTTCAAGTATTTCAATTCCTGCATCTTCAACTCTGCTTTGGATTTCTTGACGAATTCTTTCCGCAACTATTGCGGTTGAACCTCTCAAGCTTCCTTCATCTGGCTCTCCATCACCAGTTGTGTCAATCCCTTTGGCTATGTCATATGGATATATCTTAACTATATTTCTAACTGCGCTATCGCATTGTAGGGATAAATATTCTTTATAGTTATCTACATTGAATACTGCTTTTGCAGTATCTACGACTCTCCACATCACAGCTACACCAATCTCTACAGGGTTTCCCAATGCATCGTTAACCTTTTGTTTGCTATTGTTTAAAGTCATAACTTTTAGAGAGAGCTTTTTACTTGTCCCCAAAGGATAAGTCTTTCCATCAATTGTTATATTAGCCTTCCCCTTATTGCCTGCATCCACATCTCCGCTTTGTCCTAGCTTAGTTTGTGCTGCGGGGTTTATTGATGTTGAAAATGGATTTACAAAGAAAAATCCAGCTTCTTTTATTGTACCAGTGTATTTCCCAAATAAAGTCAAAACCAGTGCTTCTTGAGGTTTTATAACCTTTAGCCCAGCATATAGAATGCATCCTGCTATAAAACCTATGGCCCCCAAAATTATTAGAGTTACTCCTAATACAGTGCTTTTCCCTACAGTATTTCCACCATAAATCATGGCTAATATTGATAAAATCTGTAATGCAATAATTGAAAATAAAGCCACCATTCCGTTCTTTGGTTTTAGAATTTTTTCTTCCATAAAAAGATACATCTCCTTATTTATATTATTTTGATATCACAATTATATCACTTCATATAAATAAGTCAACATATTTTTCTATATTTTTCTAGAAATATCCATTTCTATTCTTCCATCTTTAATTTCAATTATTCTATCTGCTTTTTCAGCGACCCTTTTGTCATGAGTTATTATTATAAAAGTTGTCTTGTATCTTTGATTTATATCTCTCAACAAATCATATACAATCTCAGTTGTACTCGAGTCTAAGTTTCCTGTGGGTTCATCGCCGAGTACAATCTTTGGTTCATTTATTAAAGCTCTCGCTATTGCAGTTCTTTGCTGTTGTCCACCTGAAATATCTGTAGCCTTATTATTTTTTACTTTGCTAATCCCAACTATTTCCATCAATTCTTCAGCTCTTGATATTGCTTCTTTAGTTATATTCTTGTTTTTAATTCTATAGGGAATAAGAATATTCTCCATAACAGTAAATTCAGGTAATAAATAGTGAAATTGAAATATAAATCCTATAAATTCATTCCTTAAAACTGCTAATTCATTTTTATTCATATTTGATATGTTGATTCCATTGATCTCTACATCGCCACTCGTAGCTCTATCAAGTGTCCCCATTATGTTCATCAATGTTGATTTACCACTTCCAGATTCACCAATTATTGAATTAAATGTGCTTTCTTCAAAATCCAAGTTGATGTCAAAGAGCACTTGTGTTTTTATCTTATCTCCATATACCTTATTGATATCCA
This sequence comes from Tissierellaceae bacterium, assembly GCA_018434075.1. Classification (GTDB taxonomy): domain Bacteria; phylum Bacillota; class Clostridia; order Tissierellales; family Tissierellaceae; genus Soehngenia. Next base: position 6,414 of record JAHDQA010000040.1, on the reverse strand, counting down.
TTAACTTCAATATTTTAGCCATTCTTTATCACCTCTATAGGATTGAGTTTAGATGTGTTTCTAGCAGGAATAAGTGCGGCAATCATAGATGCAACTATAGCAATTAAGGCTGACATGCCGATAAATTTGTAGTCTAGATAAAAAGGAACTAGGGAAGTTCCATCAGGACTTTTTACAAATATCGAGAAAATATAAGTTAGCAATACCCCAAATATGCTGCCTAATATGGCTCCAACAGTTCCCAATATCAGCCCTTGAAATAGAAAAATAAAACTAGCTTGATTGTCCTTTATGCCCATAGCTTTTAGTATGCCTAATTGTTTGGATTTCTGAACTACGGAAATGGCCAAAACTGATGATATGCCAAGCAAAACTGCTAATAAAACAAAAACTTGAATCATAATGCTCGACGCAGACTGACCAGAGAGACCAGAAAGCAATTCCTCATTTTCTTCTTTCCAATTTACAACATCTACTGAAGAATTATTCAAATTGTTCTTAATTTCTTCTGCTATGGTATCTGCTTTAAACACATCGCTAACTTGCATTTCTATAGATGTAAGTTGGTTGTCGTTTACAAATATAGCTCTTGCTCCTTCTATTGGCATGACAATCCAAGTCTTATTTAAATTTGAAACTTTTAAGTCAAATATGCCTGATATTTTTAATCTCTGGTTTACTCCTTCAGGAGTAAGTATTTCTATCTCATCTCCTATTTTTAAGTTGTTATCTGTTGCAAGAGTCGCTCCAATTAAGGTTTCATTTTGTAATTGTGGAATATTTCCTTCTATTAGTTTATCGCTAAATTCGTAAATCATATTAGCATCTTCGAATTCCAATCCTCTTAATAGAATAGGGTAGGTGTCTCCATTTATATTAATAAAAGCTGAATTGTCATATGATTCTGAAACCGCTGTTAAATTGTCATTTGTTTTTAGAGTATCCAATAAAGCTCTATCTTCTAAAAAATACTTATCCTTTCCTGCTGGCACTATGGTAATTTGTGAAGCATTTCCTATTGTTTTATCAACTAGAGATATCTGCAAACCATCAATTAAAGATCCAATAAAAATCTGCACAGATACTCCAATTATGATACCTATTAAAATTAAATCCGTTTGTCCTTTATTTGATTTCAGAAACCTGTATGCTATGCTAAAAGCTAATCTCATATACTACCCTCCATGCTGAATTTAAGAATTTCATTGAAGCTAAATAGTAAATGGTCTCCGCCAATTCGCTTGTATACTGCTGGATCAGCAATAAAAGCATGACCACCTAAAATTATTTCCCCCGTAAAATTTTCATCTTCTCTCAATTTATCAATTGCCCTTTTAGCTTCAATTAAGTTGTAATAGTTTGCAACACTGATTGATATATATTTAGGTTTTAAATGTTCTACAGCTAGGGACAGCGTATCCCCAGGTGTATTAGCTCCTATATGGGTTGTATTAAATCCAGCAATTGTAAAGAAATCCGCCGCCATCCTAGCGCCTATCTCATGCTCTTCAAATTTTGGACATAACACTATTATATTTTCTTCATGTTTAATTCCAAAGTTTTCTCGTTCTTTCAAAACAAAGCTGTAAGAATTCTCTACAATTGTCTTTATGATCCCACTTCTTACATGCTCCCTCCATATTAGTTCCTTAGAGTCATTTCCAAACTCATCAATTACACTATTTAACGATGGCGCAAGTATGTTTTCATAAAGTTCGATTACGCTTATTTCTTTTAATAATCCCATCGCAAATTTGAATGATTCTTCTTTATCCTCTTTCTTCAGCAATTCAACAAATTTGTCATAATAATTATTCAAAATCTTCATCTCCCCGTATAATATTTTTAATGTTTAATAGAACTATCTATCAAAGATACCAATCCATCTGGAAATGGAGAAAAAATCCTTTGGTTTAAAAGATAGTCTATGTTGTACTTTATAACATAGCTTTTTAGAACATTCGCAATTGTAGTCTTTTCAATTTGGTTGTTTCTATATTTCTCAATCAAGTCCAAAAGGAATTCTCTTTCATTTTTGCTTATGTCTTTTGAAAAATAACCAAATATGTGTAAATATGAATTAATGTAATTCTTTTTAGAAGGCAATTTAGAAAAAAGTTTTATTAGCTCTTCAAAGTACTCATTAAACAGCTCATATAATGGTTTCTTGTTTTGATTTGCAACAATTTGTCCCAACTTATTTTTTTGAGTTTGGTCATAAGCAAAATAAAGATATTTATTGTTCGAATGAAAGTCAATTAGAGCTTTCATAGAATTTTCTTTTTTAATGTTCTTATAATCATATAATACAAATAGTTTAGTAAAAAAATGTTCGCGAATTTCTAAGTTTAAAAGTCTCCCTTCTTCTTCTGTTGGCAAATAGTAATATTTATCTAATATTTCTTTAGCAAAAATTCCTTTTGTCTTTTCAACAACTGCTGAATTTGATATGCCAGAATAAACTTTAACATCTTTAATCCCACATGATGGTGATCTCCCTTTTAATATAATTCCATCGATGTCCTTAATTTCTTTTGAAATTTTTTCAGCATAAGCTTTCATTTCATTTGTGAAGTCAATCTTAGTAGATGGCTGAATTAATCGATACTCATCATCATTTTTTACTATTCTTAAACTATCTCTTGGAATAGTTAATCCAATTTCAACTTCAGGGCATATAGGTATAAAATCTATATACTCTTTCATCATTTCCAACAATTCAAAATTGACAATATCCCCATTGTATCGGCACTTTGCAAATCCTAAACAACTGCTTATCAATATTTTTGGTTTCATCTATTTCCTCCGTAATATTTAAACAACTCAATTGCCTTTTGTCTTTGAATATTGTGATCTATCAAAGGTTTTGGATATATTTTCTCTATATCTATGTTAAACTCGCTTTTGATTTTATCTTTGTATTTATATGGTTGATGAATATAAGGGTAAGGCAAATCAGCCAATTCTTTCACATATTTCTTTATGAGAATACCTTCTTTATCATATCTAATACTTTGAGATATGGGATTGAAAATCCGAAAATATGGCACAGCATCAAAGCCTACTGATGCAACCCACTGCCAATTTCCAATGTTTGAAGAACTATCGTAATCTATGAGTTTATCCGAAAAATATTTTTCTCCAATACGCCAATCAGCTAGTAAATCTTTAACTAAAAATGAAGCAACTATCATTCTAAGCCTATTGTGAATATATCCCTCACTATTTAGCTGCCTCATAGCTGCATCAACTATAGGAAAACCAGTCCTTCCTTTTGTCCATGCATCTATATAGTTTTCATCATTTACCCAATTTAATTCCCTGTATTTATCATTTAATGGTTCTTCATTTTGATTTGGATAAAAATAAAAGACCATGTTAAAAAAATCTCTCCATGCTAATTCTCTTTTATAAACTTCTTTCCCTTGAGTTTCTTCGGCCTCATTGACTGATTTGTAAACTGTCCTGATGGAAAGTTGTCCAGTAGTCAAAAAATTTGATATGTGACTAGTAGAGTTTAAATATGGATAATCTCTAGTTTTATCATATTCCGATAGTCTTTCTTCAATAAAATCAGAAAGTATTCTTTTTGCACATTTTTCCCCTATAAAACCATCAAAATCTTCTTTTATATCCTTTAATATCTCTAAATATTTCCCTTTTGCATATGAATCCTTGTTTCTATGGTCTTTATAGTTAATCATTTTAATTTTACTAAAATCCAATATCAGCTCAGCGTTTTTTGTCCTATCTTTCCACTTTGAATAATAAGGAGTAAAAACTTTATAGTTCGTATTGTTGGTGGTCATAATCTCTTTTGCTTGATGTAGATGCTTATCCATGAAACCCAAGCATTTTATTGAAGCATCTCTAAACAATGCTATTACTTTTTGGTCTCTGCGATATCCATATCCAACCTCGTCACAGTTATAATAAACTCTACTAATATCTGGAAAATCATCTATTAATTTCTTAAAGGACTTTTCTAGGTCTCCATAAAGAAAAAACATATCTAAACCTAATTTTTGTAAACTATTGTAGAAATTATCTACTGATTTAAAAAAATAATTATGACTCTTTTGTCCAATTTTGAGCTGATTAGGGTCAATATAAAAAATGATCAACAAATTTTCATCATACTTTATAGAATCTTCTATCGCATTTATTAAAGCGGTATTATCTTCAATTCTTAAATCATTTCTTGTCCAAAGTAAATTTGTCATGTATTCACATCCGTTAATAAATTTCAGTATAAATACCCAGAATTTATGTAAAAAAATACCTCAGGAAATAATAAATGGATCCTATGGAACAGACTGTTTTTATTGTCTTATCCATTGAATCCATTTAATTCTATCTTACTGGGTTCTATATTCATAAATTGCAAATTCATTCTATTAAATTATTATACCAATTATTCATAAGTTTCTATTCTCTATTAATTGTTATCTGTTAACTTGCTTATGAAAATACTAAATTCATATAACAATATCATTGGTATAGAAAGGAGGATCTGGGAAATCACATCTGGAGGTGTTATTATGGCAGCTAATATAACTATAGCTAAATAAACATATTTTCTCACTTTATTGAGCATATTATATGTAACTATTTTCATTTTACTCAATATGAAAATCACAACTGGCATCTCAAATACAATTCCAAAAGATAGTAGTATACTGGTCAAAAATCCTATATAATTAGATATTGATATCATCGGCTCTATGCCCTCAATTTTCATATTACCAAAAAATCTTATGCTTAACGGCAATACTGACAGGTAAGAAAAAGTTACTCCAACAAAAAACATTATCATCCCAAATATAAGAGCAATAAAAATTTTCTTCTGCGAATTTCTTTCTAACCCCGGTTTAATAAATAGCCATGTCTCTAGGAATATGATAGGAGATGAAATTATTATACCCACCAATATTGCCAATCTCATGTACGTTGTTAATAGCTCTGCAGGTTTCAAATAAATAAATTCAAAGTACTTTTCTCCTATTGATATCAATTCTTGCATAATAGGTCTTATAAAGCTAAAGCTAGCCACAGAACTCAGTATAAAAAATACTAGAATAACAATTATCCTTTTTCGAAGTTCAGATAAATGTTCAACTAAAGAATAGCTATTTACATCTTTCATTCTCTTCCTCCACATCACTTAAATATTATAAAGAAATATAGGATAGAATTCTGATTCTATCCTATATTTTACTCTATGCTAAAGTTTCATTCAATAACTCTACAATTTTTCTAGTACAATCTGCAGCTACACCAGCACAGCGAGCTTTCCTCTCGTGGTCTGCATATGCATAACCGCTTACCTCCATAAATTTGCTAACTGATTCGTTGCATATTTCTGAATCAGAAACTGTAGTAGGTAAATTTAAATTTTCTGGTTGATACATAGGAAATTCTGCTTTCTTATACCAGCTTATTACTTCTCCTATGAGTTTTTTTGATGTATCTGCATCACAAACTGAGCCTATACAAGCTGCTGAAACTCCAAGACTACCACATAAAGAAGCAGTTTGATAACCCCCTGATGCATTTATGAACATTTCAGTAGGAATCTGGTTAAATGGATATCCTGTCTCATCTGCCAATGTGCCGAAGAACCCTTCAGCTACAGCAACACCTCATCCTCCCTTTTCGAAATATGCGTTGTATGCTCTTGCTTCAGCTACTGCAGGATCAATTTTCTTGTACTTAAATGGCCATTTTGGACTTTCGCTTGAAGTTTGAAGTTGGGCATTTTCATCACTGCATCCTGTGAGAAGACCACTCATAGAGCCAAAAACTGCAACTCCAGCAACAGCTATCCCCATTGTTTTTAAAAAATCTTTTCTCGTCATTGTTTTTTTCTCTGTCATATGTATCCCTCCTAAGTTCTAATTAAAATTTTATATGATATAACATATCTAGTAACCCTTAATTTTTGCTCTCTTCTTGGTCAGATTCTAAGTCTATGTCCTCAGTGATTTTGTTTGTTTGTCTTTTAAATTCATTTATTGCCTTTCCAATGGACTTGCCAACCTCAGGTAGTTTTGATGGGCCAAAAATAACAAGTGCAATTATTAAAATGAGTATTAGTTCCCACATTCCCAATCTTCCAAACATATAAACCCTCCTCAAATAATATTAATTATCCAATTATCATCCTAATCATAGTATACGGGTCTTTGACACTTACTCCAAAAAATAATCGCTGAAGCCATTGGAAAGGCTTTATTTTTTTGTCAATTTTCGGAAATATTTGTTTCGTATTACCTCGTAGTATGTTATAATATAAAGAATAGGAGGGATTTTTAATATGAGATTATCATTTTCAAAGTCTAAGAATTCAACTTCACTTTATGTTATCAAAGATGTTATAGAAGGAAATAAACGTACTACTAAAATAGTTGAGAA
>JAHDQA010000113.1 GCA_018434075.1 Tissierellaceae bacterium | reverse complement strand
CTGCCCCATCCAGACAGGGCAGTGGAAGAGTGGAAGCGAGTGGTGAAGGTTGGAGGCCAGGTGCTGGCCATCGATGCGCGATGGCGAGATGATTCAATCTCCGGTCGGTCAAGAAGGCTGGCCTCAGAGGTGGGAATGATCTTGTTAGAGAGGCAGAACCCCTGGAAAGGCTGGTACTCGGATGATCTCAACTCTGCCCTCCCCCATCGCTACGGATTGACCTCTCAGGAGGCGAAAAGGTACTTCGAGGGATCCGGCTTGAAGGATGTGAGCCTCACCGATCTGCATGATATTCTATACCCCTCTCCTAAAATCTATTTTATCTTAGGGCTTCATTCGAGCTGAATTCAAATTTAACTTACAAATTTAGAATATTTTTTTGATTAAACTCAAGGGGATGTTCAAAATACGAATTCAAGTAGCTATGAAAACTTTTAAGTAATTTGGACACCTAATATCAGGTTGCACAACCAAAGGAGGTTGGATATTATGTTGTCTCCCTTAATTCCTGATATCAGGCATCCAAAATGGATTATAGTCGTCAAATTACTTGAGATTATCGCTTCTCCAAGAGCTAATAAAATCGCGGGTAGATTAAAAATATATGACAAAGATAAATTTTTATTGTCAATCAAAGTCTTAATCCTATCGGATCTATTTGAAAGAGATATTTCAAGGCTTGTTTCCGAAATAAATGAAAATATTGCCTTAAAGAGGCTTTTAGGGATTAATTCAAAGGTAAAAGCAAATGAAATATACAAGATGCAGTCAAATCTCGATTATGAATTGATTTTCACGTTTTTTAAAAGATTATTTCAGCCTAGAAAGAGATTGAGGGATAAAAAGGTAGAAACAGTAATTATTGACACTAGTTCTATCGCTATCGACCTTAATTTGTGGAGAAACCGACATAGAATTGGTAAGGGAGATAAAAAATATAAATATTCATATAGTCCATCTATAGGATATTATGTCGGATTTAAGTTGATTTTGGCAATAAATCAGGATAATGAGCTCCTGGGGTTTGAAATTTTCAAAAACTCGCCCAATGACTCTAAAATGCTTATTCCTTTCCTCGATAAGCTATATCGCTCCAGAATTATCAAATCGGAAGATATAATCATCTGTGATAAGGGTTTTACGTCAAAAAACAATTATCAGACTATCATCAATAGATTTAATATCGTTCCGATCATATATCCCAGGAAAAACACAAATTTAGAGAAGATAATTCATAACCTAAATCCACCTTTGGATTTGTTTTTTTGTAAAAAATATAATTTGGCCATTTGGAAACGAACTGTAGTTGCTTTCAAAAAACTAATCTATGAATGGGAGAGTTTCAAGATAATAAGGTCGAATATTGAAGATTTCTTTAATATAGCTAAGAATTTTCTAGGAATGAACCGAAACCATCAATATACGAAGGTTAGCATCGAAAAGAGGGTTGCCCGAATAATTTTCTTGACCCAAACGTTGATTTGTTTGTTGGATGATCTAAATATTGATAAAAGGGCCATACCATATTGGTGATCTTGGGAGAGGGGTAT
>JAHDQA010000024.1 GCA_018434075.1 Tissierellaceae bacterium | reverse complement strand
TTTTTCTTCTGTTTGAATATATCCATGCCCGCCGCCTTGACCACTATAAAGAGCTGGCCACGTGCCTGTTTCCTCAAAAATACGGCGGCTTTGCACATCCCACGGTGTCAGACAAGCTCCGCTTGAATCATCAGAGCCTCCTTTAATTGTTGTGGCAGTTCCTTGCCCCGAGCCTCGGCTCTGCGCAGGATTCCCAAACAGGCGGTTTTGCTCAAATAATATTTGGGGTGCGGTGCATCCTCCAAAATCTGCGACAAGGAAGATACGACGGCGGCGCTGGGCGACTCCCCAGAATTGAGCGTCCAAGACACGCCAAGCCAGGCTGAATTCATCTCCCAAAATGGCAGCCCCAGCAGATTGCCAGCGTCCGGATTCAGGTTGAGGCACATCACAGGAACTGTATTTAATGCGGATAATCTCCTCGATGACCGCCCGGAAGTCCTCGCCTTCTGTTGAGCTGAAAGCTCCGGGGACATTTTCCCAAACGAGGTATCGAGGTCGTATAAGGTGAGTTGGTATACCTCTTTGTTCATCGGCTTTTCTCATCTCCTTTGCAATACGTGTCTGTTCCATGAATAAGCCGGAGCGTTCTCCGGCAAGGCCTGCACGCTGGCCGGCAACAGACAAATCCTGACACGGTGAGCCGCCGCAGATGATATCAACCGGCGGCAATGTCGCACCATTTAGCCTTGTAATATCCCCCACATGGAGCATATCGGGGAATCGAATTTTCGTTACTTCGATGGGAAAGGCTTCTATTTCACTTGCCCATACAGGCTTTATTCCGTTACGAACTGAAGCAAGAGGAAAGCCCCCAATCCCATCAAAGAGGCTTCCCATGGTCATCATCAGACCATACCTATTGCCATTACCGGTGTGGAAGCCTCGGCCTGTATATTACCTTTAACATTTCCAATAACAAAGCCTTTTTCCTGTTCCATTACTCTGCGAATGGGAATGCCAAGCCTTTTAGCTTCTGTGATTTCCGCCATCATGCCTTGAGAAATACGATCCCCATAGCACCATAGTTCATCACAAGCTGAGAGCATAACAAGCCCCATATCCAGTGCTAGCTGGCGTTCTCTTGGAACTGATTCGTAAAGCAGGCCGGGGTATAACAAATGGGGTGCAAAAAAAGCGTGACCTTGTTCCATCACATGGCGGCACGCTCGTTTGGCAAACACTGTGTTTTTTTCTATATCCCCTGCATAAGGGGATGCTACATAAATAATTTTCATAGATTTTTTCCTTTCTCATTTATTTTGGAGCCACTGCCTGCACAACTGTACGGGTGGTATTAACTGCAGCCTGAGCCGTATAAACTGCGCTCATCATATTCGCTCTTGTACTGGTATCAAGACCAAAGGCACCAGCGATTCTCGGAACTTCTCCTGCAGCCAACATGAGACCAAGTCCAAGCAAAGCATGATCCTTTAGCACCATCAATCCGGCAGTCAGAATCGTTGCCTGCAAAAATGTAGTAAGGCACAGGCCGATAATCTGCTTGCACCACTGGACAAAGCCATCAATATATCCTCTTGGAACAGAGAACATATAAAGGCTCCCTACAGCAATTTGAATGAGCAGAATACCGCCCCGCTTGAGGTTAGCAAAGAACACTTTTATTACCGAATAGCCCATCATAATAATGATAAAGAGCAACATAATCGGGCTTGTAATAACAGACAGTCCGCCAAAGATACCGGAGCTGATTGCTCCACTTGGATCGGGTGTACTGCCAAGACTAGTGATGATTTGATTTGCTACCTCACCAAAGCTTTGCCCGTAACCTGTAAGCCCTGCTGTAAGACTGCTTTGCAGATTTACTGATAGCTTGAACAACTCCACTGGTACAATGGTAAATAAGGATACTGCCATAAAACCTTTGATGGCATTTAATGTAGCATCTTTGATGCTTCCTCTGCCGTGTTGGTATTCAATGCCGGTTTCAAAGCAGGATACCACCAAGCCTGTTCCATACAGCGCCCAAGCCAGGTAAGAAAAAAACAAAACGATTGATGCTACCCAGTTCATTTCAAACAATTCCACACCCATGTTTCCCATCTGTGAAAAGAAATCACCGAGAAATCCGATTACCTGACCATATATCCAGTCGATAAGCTGACTCATTACATCGCCAAGGATAAAATCCCATATAAACAAAGGTGAATCACCTCCCTGTAAAAAGAATAAGGACATACCGTTTATCACGATATGCCCCTGGTTTTTGCATAAAAAATAACAAGCAGTTAGCCGGTTATCGGTTTTACCTGTTCGCCATCTTTTTCAAATATTTCAAGTATAAGTTTTGCTCCCATTCGGAAGCCTTCTATAAATCGTTCTTCTCCAACGCTGTAAAGCAAATTGTTTTGTACCGTTAGATACTCATGTAATCTTTCCTTCTCCTTCTCATCCAGCATAGCTTCGATTTCTTTTTCAAGTTCGACAAGCCGATGCTGCTGTTTTTGAAATTCACTGCCGGGAACAATGCTTTTTTCCGCAGGCATTAATCTTCCGCGGTAAAGCTCACGAAGAACTTTTTCTTTCTGCACCATCTCCACCTCCTTCAAGCACAGAATAATACCACAACATATAGACTTTATCTATACCAAATACCAATAAATCGTACTGTATATAGTTTACATAGACTGTTTCATACTTAGGTCTGCATCATCTGTTTCTTTCTGCTGATAGTTTTGCTCCATAAAAAGCTCGGCATAGCTGTCAATTTGCTCTGCAAGCTGCTCAAAATCTTTTGGTGTTGGCTGGTATACATACCATTCAGTCACTCCATTATATGCCCAAGCATACGGTACAAGGCCATCACTGAAGTTGGAATTGTTTACTCTCTTCTTACCCCAAATATCTTTGAATTTTAGTGTAGTGCTGTCGATGCTTCCGTTGTTCTTATCCAATGCGGTGAGGCGAATACCTGCATAATGATCTGCATATCCCAAGGTGACAAATTGCAACTTTAGCCTGTTGTTTTCGCCCAGGGGGATGTATAAGGCATTGCCGATGAATTTTGCATTTTCATATCCTTCGGCGCATTTTCTTAAGTTTTGCTCAAAAAAGTTCATATTTTAACCTCCAAATAGTTTTACATTCCAAGTATTGTCCAAATATAGAGCGGTGCCGTTAAGGTGAACACCAAGCAGGCAAACAGTATTGCTGGGGCACTCCACTCAAATTGGCCATGTTTGCGATAATCAAAATATGCCATCCCTAATTTGGCAAAGAAAAACACAGCTAAAATAAGATCGATTGCCGGGAATACTACATTGTTTACCACTGTTTTTATCTGCCCTGAAGCATCTCGCCATGTGCCCTCAATTGCTCCTGCCACATCCCCGGTACCGGCTGCAAAAGCCGTTGTACAGAAAAGCATGGAGAGCACGAGGACACAAGTCAGCATCAAGACTCTTTTTTTATTTTTTGTCATAGAGACCGCCTTTCTTTCTTTTCATATTTTCAACACAAAATCCCTGCGGATGAGAATAATCATTTCTCGCCCACAGGGACTTCTGTTGTTGTCTTTCATTCTTTTTATGGCTTTAACGGTGCGACATGCCAATCATCCCAAAGTGATCCTCGGATGGTCAGGCTATCAGTTAAATTTGCCGAGAGCATCCCAATCGGAGTCCAGCTATCAAGAGTCCAGGTATTCACCTCATAGCTTCCATCCGGCATCCAAACAGGGCTGAAGTGTGTTCTACTCTTGTAAGTTGAGTAATTGTTTTTCTGAAATTCAAAGCGGGCGGAGCTTCCGCTTTGTACTCGCTCTAGCAGCCTCCAGTAGGTGTCATAGTTAAACTCTGGAAAATAGCTTACAGCATTTTGTGGATTCGATACTGCGGAGGATTGATTGCTGCTTACTGAGGCGGATATCTCCTGATTAATTCCATAACCTGATTTCATGACACGACCGTTAGCAGTAGGGTTTTTGCTGTCGCAGCGGATGGTCATATTAGTGGAAAAAGAAGCATGATATCTGTTTAAATCAAACTCCCACCATCCATGATCGCACCAGTACCCGTCCTCATCATCTCCGTGCCATACCCAATATGCCCTCCACCACGGACTCCAAACTGTCCAATCAGCTCTTGTTTTTTCTGCACGCTGCGGAACAAGACTTTTTTGAAAGCTATCGTTTCTATCGTCAGCGATAGGGTTAGGCGGGGGATTCTTATTCAAATCAACAATCTTACAATTTATGATACTTTTATCCGTTCCTCCCGGACCTTGTACAGATACATGAATTACCATATCCTGCTCCGTAGCTGGAGTTTTCCACTTTACCCATGCAAGCTGACTGTCGCCGCTTGGATAGTATATATTGCCCACGTTATAGGTTGTGCCATTAATTGTGAAGCTCACACGGGTTGGATTGTCGGGGTCAGATTGGCCTCCGCTTACTCTCACCGATGTGATTACCTCAGTATTTACTCTATATTCATAATCATAGGCGGAAACAACAGGAGCCTCAGGTTGTTCTTGAAATCGTACAATACCAAGTCCCAGGCTGGATTTAATATCTGCATTTGAAGCAGTGCTGGTTTTGCTGCCACTCCATGCAGGATAGCCAAGATCTGAAACCTCCAAAAACATAGCGAGGGGCAAGTTTTTGTGTGACAGAGATGTCATTCGTTTTCTAAGCAAACCGCTTACCTGTTCATCGTACAAAGCTGCTTCAGTAGCAGTTGTAGCAATCATCACACCCTCAAATTTATAAAAGGCAAAAGGTTCAAGTAGCAGCTTGTAATCCCCACCAATCAACACATCATAATCCATGCCTGTAATTTCGGCTACCCTTTTGATGATGTATTCTGAACAAAAATATTTTTTAATAGCATCAATATTGTTACTACCATTTGTACTTACAATGCGAGGCATAGATTGTGCTGGATTAACAAAAGAATATGCACTTTGGCTTGGAAGCAACTGTTTTCCATTGTTGTAGCTTAGTTTGCTGACTTTTCCAAAATGAACCCTGACATTGGTTGGCGATTTATTTGTAAAGTCAATGGGTGTAGTCACTACGGTATGATCACTGGCTCTTACCACAGTCACCCTTACTCCATCATTGCCTGGTGTCCATGAGTTCGTGCTTGTGCCGTCACCCATGCCGCCTCCACCACCATCGATATTCCCATCTCCAACTGCGAAAGCCGGGAGTAAAAAACAGCATACCAAGGCAAGACTTAGGCAAATTGCAGTCAATATTCTTTTCATTCGGACTCCTTTCTGCAATAAAAAATGCACCGCTTAGCAGTGCATTTTTTACGCTGTATTTATTTAATTCCCCATAATACCCACTTGCTTATTAATATCACCTTCGCCATCAACTACTGTCCCTTGACCTTCTCCGATATCATCAATCCATCCGAATCCCGGCACATAAATTTGCCCGTTCTTTTTCTCCCCGCCTTGAGGCTGATTGTCACTCTTGGGCGTTGTGTTTGGCTTTTCCACCTTATTGTGCTCTATCGGTTTATCCTGCTCAGTGACTTTTTCGCCATCCGGCTTTTGGTCAGCGTTTTTGAGCTGTTCATCGGTGTACTCCGGTTTGATAGGATCAGGCTGAATGGTTTGCTCGGTGCCTTTGTCTATCCCATTGCCGGTTTTGGATTCCTCTTGGGTTTGTATTGGTGGCACCTTAATATCATCTTCTTTTTCTGTTATATCGGGATTTTCTACTGCCACTTTCTGCGTACTGCTATTTTGCTCGGGAAGATCCAAGTCATTTATTGGCGGTGTTTTAAACTGGCTCATAATTGCTACCATAAGCACCACGCTCAGAGCTAGCCCACCTGCAATTAGAAGCCATCTTTTTGTTCTATCATTTATATTTTTCATAAGAGCATCCTCCTTGTCTAAATTCAATCTATTTTGTTAAGCCACACCCTACCACATGACAGTTCAAAAGTCTATCATTATTATCAACATGATTTTCGTGATTCCATTGACATAGACTTCGGGCTTAAAACTTTGGGGTATAACCGGCACTGGTTTTTACTTTTATTTGCATAGGAGGCAACAGTTTTCCCCCAAAGGATACCGGCACTTCCAGCATAATAGTGCTGTCAGCCTGAAATCGTGCGGCACTTTGATCCCCTGCTGCAAAGGGTGCATTTTTAATATTCACAGAAAGCCCCCATATACGAAATTCCAGCTTGTTTTCAGATGTGCGCTTTTCCTGATAACCACCGCTATAGTTAAGTCCAAGGATACTATCCAGCCTGTCATATATATCGCCATAATCAAGACTTTCTTCAAAATCCGCGGCGATAGGCTGATAAGCTCCTGAATACCCCTCACGGACACCGTGATATACATCATCGTAATTATCATTAACTGTTGAAATAACAGCTGATTGCACGGCATCACGAACACCTTGGGCGACAATCATCAGGCGGAAGTATTCTGATATGCCGCTGAAAATTATAACTAAAGATAGAGTGATAGCTATAATAAGGGGAAAGGAAGCGGCTCTTTTATCTTTTGCAATTCGTTTGATTTTTTCCATATCACCACCTACTTCCAATAGACTTCTGATTTTCCTGCCGCATCTGAACGCAGGGTAATGGGAAAGGAGCTAAAGCCTGAGAATAAGCCGATGTCAGCCTGATAGGTAACCGTTACGGTGAATTCTTCATTAAGCTGGATTTTACCTGTCTTTGACCATGTAACAGTAGGATTAAGTCCTGTTTTTTCACATAGGATCTGTTCTCGGCGAGTTGTTTCACTTCCTACACGGCCTGCAATTTCCGCTTCCCGAATCAGCTCCACGGCAAAGGTATCCACCTGCTGCTTTTGGATATAGATAGGAAAGACTTTTACAGCGAGAGCTATAACCAGCATGGCACAGATAACCAGAATACAGATATCAATATATCCCTCGGCTCGTCTGCTTTTTAGAATGTATCTTGTTTTTCTCAGCATAACACCGCCCTCCTAAAACATTCCGCCAAGGGAATGAATAATTTCATAAATAATGATCGCCATGTAGGTCATGAGAAAACACATCAGCATAGCAAAGGAAAATACACGGATTTTAGGCGGTATCTTCATGGCTTGTGCCTTTAATCTTTGCAGTTCCAACTGCTTCATATCATGAGAGAGCATTTGAAAATACATAGCACTGTCATCCCCCCGCAGGACACCGATTAGCCCACGAGTGATGTCTGAAAGCATGGGAGAATTAAATCTTGCTTCAAAGCGTGTAAGGGCGGCTTCATAAGATGATGAACGCATATCAGCCGTTAAAATATCCAATTCGGCGGAAAAATCTTCTCCCGCATTTTTCTTAAAGCTTTCCAACATGGACAACACATCTCGGCTGGCTTTCAGCTCCTGAGTAATGGTCGCCACAAATCTTGGCAGCTCCTGCTCAATCTTATTTCTCTTTGCAGACAAAGCCTCATCTGCCTTACGAATCTCCTTAAAATAGATGAGGATGGCAAGAAACACTACAATGGGTGCTAAGAGAGGCAGCACGATTAGGCAGGGAATAACCGCCAAGGCAACAGCGACAGATTTTACAACTGCCATTGCTGTAAAGAGTTCCGGTGTTTCCGAAAAACCTGCCGCTGACAGCACGTTGGTCATGCGGCTTTTTTTGTATTCATCCATGGGTATATATTTTGAGAGCTTTACGGCCGCCGAACGAAGTAAAGTATCGATGGTTTTAGGCTTGGATTTTGCCTGCTTTCCTGCTAAAAGCATTGCCTTTTCTGTAGCAAGGGTAGGCAGTTTCAGCAGATCAGCGGCTATAAAAAAGAGTCCTAATCCAAGGAGGACTCCGAATAAAAGTATATAGATTGTCATCGGTTACCTCCTGTATTCTATTGGCTGGGTCAGCTTGATAACAAATGCCGTGGAAATGAAAATAACAGCGGCACAGATCGTCAAAATAATCTGCCCCAGGGGGGTGTGCATCAAAGTGTGATACCAGTCTTTGTTCAAAAAATATAAAAGAGGAATATTTCCTACTACCAGAACCTGCATGATAATAAATTCTTTACGAGGTTCAAACACCATATTCTCCAGCTCACCGTTGACCACACGCATATCACTGAGCTTGCTCACAATAGGTGTCAGGGTGGTTTTTAGACTCCTATCGTGCTGACAGGCAATAATGGCATCACACCACTCCCGAAACACAGCGTTATCTATTTGTTCTTTCAGGTCTTGGAGTACAGCTGTCACATCAGGGTTTACCAGTTTAACCCTTGATACAAATCCACGAAACACATTTAACACCGGCTGGTTGAGATAAGGGATGTTTTCCTCCACCGCTGTTAGAATATCTTCATTTCTAAGATAGGCAGTGGTAATAATGCTAAGTGCTGTTTCAAGCTCCGCGGCTATATCCTTTTTGAAATGCCCGGCAGTCAGCTTTACCCACCAAAAAGGCAGAAACATACACCCTACTGCCATAACAGGGATTAAAAAAATATTTCCCATCATGATTGCAATAGAGCCGCCAATACAAAAAAATAGCAGTGCTGCCCCACAGAGCATAGGAAACTTTGCCGTTCTCCCAGTGACTTTTAGGATGGACTGCACCTCGGCAATTTCACGGCGCAGATAAGATTTCTTTTTACGGCGAGTAGTTTCATTGATTTCATCACGAAGGGATTTCGGCTTATCAATAAGTTTTGCAAACACCCTATCTGTAAATTCCATAGGTGATAGGTTCAATAAAATAAAAAAACCTGCTATCATTCCGATGCAGGCAACAAGCTGAATGGTTGTCATATGGTTTTAACCCCCTCCCTTAGACCGATTATGATTGGCTGCGGCATACCGTTTTCCAGAAGTCTTTTGGCAAGACTTTCAGAAATAGTGTTCACCTGCCTATGGTGTCCTTCAATGATGAAATTTCCTTCCTCCATGTAGTTTTCCGTTATGACATACTGAAACAGTGGGCGAAAATGCCTTGTTCCATCGGGCAAGATTTCGCATTCCTGTATCTCCATCATACGGCGCTGCTTGTTTTCAAGCTGTTTACAAAATACCACGATGGGATAAGCCTCCGTCACATAATCCATAAGGGTGGCATCGCTCATATCCACAGCACGCTTGCATAGGGATACCATACGGCGATAGGTAGCTTCACAAGAATTGGAGTGAATGGTAGTCAGTACCGCTACACCGGTTCGAGCAGCTTCCTGTGCCGCATTAGCTTCAGCACCACGCATCTCGCCGACTACGACAATATCGGGATTAAAGCGAAGAGCCATGTCTAAAAGTGTGATTTGATCTACACGCTGGCGATCATTATCTGAATCACGGGTGAGTGTATGGATGACCGAGTTTGTCACTTTGCCGTCTTTCTCCTTCACCAAGGCAAGCTCACGGGATCCGTTTTCAATGGTATAGATTCTTTTATTATCAGGTATGGTGGTTAGTATCCAACCTGCTACGGTGGTTTTACCACTGGAGGTAGCCCCTGCCACACATACGGAAATACCATAACGAACACAAAGGGATAAAAAGTCCAGCATGGGTTCAGTAGCTGTGCCGCTTTTTATAAAATCTTCCTTTTGCATGGACTGAGGGTTTACAATACGGATGGATGCTGCAATGCCCACATCTTCATCCACAATAGGACTTTTCAAAACAGCAATACGGATATTTTTAGAAAGATGCCCAAGCACGATGGGACTGGCATTATCCAGCACCATACCGCTGATGTGGAGCATACGGCGAATTACATTCACAGCATGTTCCGGGCTGTCAAAGCGTTCTGCAAGCTTTACGGTGCTCCCATCGCTATACTGCACTTCAATATCCCGCCAGCTGTTGATGTCGATTTCTTCAATGCCTGTTCCGAAGATATATTTTGTTAAAAACCCGAACTCTGCCATTTCAGTATAAAGTGCATCAGCAAGGGCATCGCCGCCCATGCCGTTTACCGTGATTCTATGATCCTGTAGGTATTTAGTAATATACCGCTTCATCTGTGCCTTGGAATCAGCACGGTTGCCTGTAATAAGAGTGCTATAATTTTCCGAGATATATTCCTGCACATCGCTTAATACTGTGGAGAAATCCTTGCCCTCGCTTTCAGAAGCGAAAAATAGAGAATGGGCTTGGGAGATGCTATTAATATCGGCGCTATCTTCAAATTGTTCCTGCTTGTTAAAAACAGAGGCATTTCTTTTTTCACCAAACATCAAAACACCTCCCTTATAATTTTTTCAATTTCTTTTCTAAACTGGCGGCTGTCCTTAAGGGATAAATCAGCAAGCAGATTACCGGCAAGGTATTGCTGTTCTAATTCCTGTGAATGATTCAGGACAAAGGCGGATGAGCCCAATGCCTGCACAGTTTGTTCTTGTGCCTGCTGGGGCTTGACATTGGCAGACACCTTATACTGCTTATCTGCATCCCATTTGCTGCCACGTAGGAGGGTTAGCTGGCTGGACAGGTAGCTGATGGATTTTAAATCCGCATTGGCAAGACGCAGAACACTGTCTGCTTCCATGAGTGCTAATGCTGAAAGGATGTCATTTGCAATATAGCTGCTGCAATCCACCACAATAAAAGGAGCTACTCTGCGTAATTCACAAAGCAGCTCCCTGGCCTGCACCTCTGAATAAGGCGGGTAGGTGTATTCATTTTCACCTTTTTTCATTCCTAATATTGTGAGATAGCTGTTCTTTTTTAATGTTACAAGATTGTGCTTAATTAAAGGCTCCGTTACATGGGTGGCGGCAAGAACACTGCCCAAAGAATGCTCGCTGTCAATCTCTGAAGGCGGACAGATACAAGGCAGCATCGGTGCAGTCATGTCACATAGAAGCAGTACCACATTTCGTTTTTTATCTGCAAGGTATTTTGCAATTTTTACGGCAGTTACTGTTTTACCGCTTCCCGGACTGCCCCAAACAGCCAGGATGCCGCCTTGCAATTTTTCTTCAGCATCCGGTTCTTCCGCTCGTAGTGAGCGAGAAAAGATGCTTTTCTTTTTAAAGTTCATTTATTCTGTCACCTCATTCTCATCAAACTGTTCAGGCTCTGTTTCCTGTGACTGTGCTGTCTGCTCCTGCTCATCACCTTTTTGTTCTGTGGGATAAAGAGCTTCGTTAATTTTATCCTGTGCATCGATAAATTTTGCGGTGTTGGCAGAGGTGCCGCGATAAACAAGGGAGAGGTGGAGTTTTCCGTCTGCCTCAAGTTCTGCCAGCACTTTGCTCTGCTCAGAAGATACAAGCAAGGTTACTGTGGAAGGCAACTCCCGCTCATCCTGATTTGCTTGTGATTCCCCGGTGTTGGCATCATAACCGCTGGAGGCAGTTACGCTGATAATTTCTACATATTTAAGCTCGGCAGGGATAACAGTGGAGCCCTGTTTCTTGTAATCAGGAGCAATGACAGACACGATATCTCCGCTTTGTAATTTGCCGGACAGACCATTTGCAAAGTTTTTAATGGTAACTGACATGGCTTGTTTGCTGCCGTCTAAATTGTATAAATAGGCATTTTCAGCGGCAGGAGTGTCAGACAGTTTGGTATTTAAAATGTAGTCACCGATGGAGAGATCGGCTTTTGCATACTTGCCTATGACCGTATCTTTTTGCCTGATGACATTCTCCGGCAGACCAAAGCCTCCGACTTCGGCAATTTGCACCATGTCCTTGGTTATCTCATCACCAGCCTTAATTTCTTTTGTCACCCTGATAATTTCGGTTTTTTGACTGACCGTTTTGTTAAAAAGCGGTGTCAAGCCAAAGCAGACGAGTAAAGACAACAAAATGCAGATTACACCAAGCACGGTGCGGTTTTTTAGTAAATTCATCAACAGATCCTCCTTAATTTTTAATCACAGGAATTATATAAAACCTATAAATTTTAGAATGTATGCAGGCAGGAAGCCTACAGTCAATATGGGCAGCAAGGGCATTTCAGCATGGAGATTCCATGGCTTCTTTTTACGGTGCAAATGGTTCATTGCTATTTTCCATAGGCATATTCCTATGGGAAGCGGCAGAGCAAAGGCAAATGCCCAAATAGAAGCATTTACCCCCAGCACTGAACAAGCAGCAGCAATAAATTTAACATCGCCTCCGCCCATATGTTTTTCATCAATCCATGCAACAATAAAAAACGGCAGCGCAAGGAATGCCCCCCATAAGTTGACAGGGCTGAAATTAATCAGCCCTGTCAAAAAGATTAGGATGTAGATGCCATCGGGTATCATTCTTTTCTTTAAATCCCATCCGGCAGCTGCTATAAGCAGAGAACAAAAAAGCACCGCCTGAAGGGTGCCGTTAGCCTGCATAGTTAAACATTTCCTTGATACGCTGTACCAGTGTTGGAAGCACAGTGCCCTCAAGCAGTGCATAAAGACCCGCAAGTAGCAATGCCCCAAGTACAACGGCAATCAAAATTTTCACTGCTGTGTCGATATAGCCTTCCCCTCGATTGCTGGCAAGTACGGCTCTGCTTCTTACCTTGAAGATCTGCAGTTTTCCAGACAAAGACTGAATACCTGTGTTGATACAATTCGTGGTGTGGGTGATCCTTTTTTTCATATTGCTAATGAGCTTTTTCATCGTGATAATCTCCTTTATATTTCATATTTTATTTACTCAAAATGATAGGTTACCGAGTAGGTGATATTACTCTTGTTGTACATACAGTTGTGATTTGTGTAATAGTAAAATTCCAGCTGAGTATACACTCCTGCACCAAGGGTACGGCTGAATGTGATGCCGTTTGAAGTAGTGCCATAGTCCAGCTGATCCCATTGTCCTGTAAGTTTGTTTAAGCCTCGCACTCTGCCAAAGTCAGAGCCGCTATGACCTGAAACAGGCGGAACTGTGAATGTGTATTCAGTGATGGTAGCACCCTCAAGACCATTTTCTAAAATAACTGAATCGGGGCCGGTCAGTGTCATGCCTCCGCTGCCGTTTGAATCGGCTACAAAGAACACAATAGCTGCCCAAGGCGATTCAGCACCTGCCGTATCTACAGCTTTTACTCGTACCAAATTTCTTCCCAGGGGATAAGCTTGTGTTTCGACATTTCTGTTTTCCCAAACAAGGGTTACTGCATCGCCATCTGGGTCTGAGCTTGTGGCTTTGATGGTGACAGGGGTTCCCGGTGCTACACTGTTGCCGCTTGGTGTTCTTGTGATAATCGGTGTTGTGGGTGCAGAGTTTACAATAGTAAATGTCTTGGATGCCCATTCCGAATATAGCCCTGTGCTGTCTTTGGCACGAACACGAATTGTATGAGTGCCTACGGTATAGTAATTGTCTGCGGTTTTGTTTTCCCATTCCAAGTTGATCGGGTCGCCGTCAGCATCAATTGCCGCAGCAGTGATATCTACGAAAAACTTACCGTTCTTAGCTGTTCTCGTAGGTGTTGCCGTCAGTGTTACCGTAGGAGCTGAACTTGTGATGGTGAAGCTTTTTTCCGTCCAAGCAGAATATGCTCCTGCAATATCCTTTGCCCTGACACGGATGGTGTGAGTACCTGATGCATAATAGCCATCAGCAGTCGTACCGTCATATTCCATGATCACTGCATCTCCATCAGGATCTGTTGCATTAGCTTTAATCTCGACGAAGAATTTACCATCCTTTACAGTCCGAGTAGGGGTTGCTGTTACTATTGGCACATCGGGAGGGGTGTTGGTAACTGTAATACTCTCGGAGTGGCTGATGGCTCGTCCGGCAATGTCGGTAATGGTTGCAGTCAGCATAAAAGTGCCTACATCATGAATGGAAATATTGCCGCCGCTGTTATCAAGACTACCTTGAAAGACAGTATCAATGCCGTCCTTTTTCAGCATCCAGATTGCGGTATAACCCTCAATATGCTGAGCATCTCTGGGGACTACAGTGAAGCTTGTGCCATAGTGAATTGTTTCGGGGATAGTAAATGCATACTGTACCACCGGTAAAATAGTTATACTTTGGCTGTTAGTATAGTTGCGGCCAAGATAGTCGGTCATGGCAGCAGTAAGGACATATTCTCCATGAGCTTTAAAGGTAATTTTACCGCCTTGGGCATTAATGTTTCCGCTGAATGCTTCGCTTAGGGAAATGTTTTTGCCATCTTTTTTTACCGTCCATTCTACCGGAAGCACATTGTTATTTCCGGTAGTTCGAAGATCAATGGCTGTGTCCGTGTAGGCAAGTTCCGGAAGTTCAAAACCAATGACCAGCACAGGCAACACTTCACATTTACTGCCTGTTTCAAATAAGAACACCCTGCCGGTTTCATCAGTGGCCCTTGCTACTAATTCATAGACACCGGCTCGCTTGAATCGAATAGTACCACCGCTGTTGGCAAGACTTCCATCTACATAGGTGCCCCAATCCTGAAAGCCGTAGGTGTTATCCACCAGCCATTCAATAGCAAGGCCGTCCAGATCGGTAATGTCGGTTTCAACCGAAATATCAGTATCAGTATGGGCATGCCTTGGCAGGCTGTAGCCTACGGTCGGAACTGGATATACCTTGAAGCTTTGTTCATAGCTGTAGCTTCTGCCGCCATCATCGGTAAATTTCGCCTTTAGAAGATAGCTGCCCTTCTCCTTAAATTGCAGATTACCTCCCGAATTGGTGAGCGTACCTGTAGCTGCATCT
>JAHDQA010000092.1 GCA_018434075.1 Tissierellaceae bacterium | reverse complement strand
CCTTGAAAACTTAATATTAAAAGCCGTTATCAAATTCCACACTATACTTATGCCCTTTTTTAGTATATAATTTAGTCAAATCTTATTTAAAAACATATCAAAAGTATTTTTCTGTTTTCATATCTTTTTTTACACTACCTTAACATTTTATACCCAATACTTAAAAAAAATATAGACCTTAAAGGTCTATATTTTTTTATTCTATATCGATATCGACTAATTTTTCTTTTGGCTCTAATTTGAATCCTGAAATCTTATTTACTATAACAGCTATAGCTCCATCGCCAGTTACATTGCAAGCAGTTCCAAAACTATCTTGAGCTAAATAAAGTGCTATCATCAAAGAGAGCATTGTTTGATCAAATCCCAATACGCTTTCTAAAATTCCTAAAGCTGCCATTACTGCACCACCAGGCACCCCAGGAGCTGCAACCATTGTCACGCCTAATGCCAGTATAAATGCAAAATAAGTTCCAAAACTAATTGGTACATTGTTTAGCATCATGATTGCCATAGAGCAGCTAACAAGTGTAATTGTGCTTCCAGATAAGTGAATCGTTGCACAAAGTGGAATAACAAATTCCGCCACTCCATCATTGACTCCATTTTTCTTGGTTTGAACCAATGTAACAGGAATAGTTGCTGCAGATGACTGAGTGCCTATAGCTGTAAAATATGCAGGCAACATGCCTTTAATTAATTTAAATGGATTTGCTTTAGCCATTGATCCAGCGATAGTGTATTGAATTATAATTATTATTATGTGAAGAGCTATTACTAGTACAAACACTCTCGAGAAAACGCTTAAAATCATTGCTGTCTGGCCTGAAAAAGTCAAATTAGCAAAAATTCCCATAATATGAATAGGTAAAAGCGGAATGATGATTTCAGATATCAACTTGCTAATTATATTTTGAAACTCATCCATAAATCCTTTTATGTGCTTTGAGTCTATGGCAGCCATTCCTATACCTAATGTAAACGCTATGATAAGAGCTGTCATGACAGGCATTATTGGAGGGATGCTCATATCAATATATGATGCTGCCATCGTTTCTTCCCCAATTCCACTTAAGTCAAATGATCCATTAGTTAAAAATGTAGGCAGTACAAGTGAATTCGCGAAATACGCAACTGTTCCCGAAAAGACAGTTGAAAGGTATGCAATACCAGCAGTTAAGGCAAGAATCCTTCCTGCTCCCTTTCCTAATTCTCCAATCCCCGGAGCAATAAATCCAATAATTATCAACGGAATTGCAAAGCCTAAAAATTGGCCAAATACTGTGTTGAATGTAGAAAATACTCTCACCAATGCCTCTGGCAAAACCAAGCCAAATATAATACCTAAAATGATTGCAATGATAAGTCTTGGAAGTAATCCTATCTTTTTCATTTTTCTCCTCCTTGTACAATATAGTTATAATCAAATTACAGTTTTTCACTGTAATAATTATCAATTCATTAAATAATAATATAGTCTTCTTTTCTAATCATTAAATACATTTCTTTGGCTTCTCACCCTAGCCATAAAGCCAGTTT
>JAHDQA010000075.1 GCA_018434075.1 Tissierellaceae bacterium | reverse complement strand
TGAGAAGATATTCCCCTCTGGCTTCACAAAACAAATTATGTCTATCAAAAGTTTGTAAGGTTAAATTAGACCCCTAAATTTGTAAGACTAAATTAGACTGTTTTTGAAAAGGGGGTCTAATTTACTTTTACAATTAACTTATTAGATATTTTTCTAATTCAATATTAGAAAAATATTGACTAATGTTAGAAAATTTTCTATACTGTAAGCATGGACTATAAATAATATCTATAGTTAAAAGTCTAACAAAGTAGTTACAGGGCCCTAAAATCCAATGTGAAAAGCTTTACATTAATAGTACTAGAGCTTTTCCGTGGATTATAAAAAACAAATAAGGAGGTTTATCATGAAAACCAAAAGGTATTTATCTCTAATTGTTATGTTAGTATTACTTCTAACAACTCTTACGGGTTGTGGGAAAAACGAATCTAAAGTTAATGATCAAGGTGGTAAAGAAGTAGCTGAACAAGAAATTGATAAGGAACAATATTTAAATCTTATCATGAGTGCTGAACCTAGTACATTAGATGTTTCTAAAGGTGCGGATTCCTATTCAAATGGAATTTTAAACAATGTACTTGAACCACTTACTAGATTAGAGGAAGATAAAGATTTAAAGAATATTCTAGCTCCAGCAGGTGCTGAAAGCTGGGAACACAATGAAGATGGTACTGTATGGACTTTTAAAATAAGAGATGCAAAATGGTCTGATGGAGAACCAGTAAAAGCTCAAGATTATGAATATGGTATCAAGAGAACATTAAATCCAGATACAGCTGCACCATATGCATATTTATTGGCTCCTATAAAAAATGCAGTAAAGGTAAATAGTGGAGAATTGCCAGTAGAAGAATTGGGTGTTAAATCTCTTGATGACAAAACTCTTGAGATAACTCTTGAATCTCCTACACCATATTTCTTGCAATTGACTTATCAGAGAGTCATGATGCCACAAAGACAAGATATGGTAGAAAAATATGGAGATAAATATGGGTCTGAAATTGATACATTGGTATACAATGGACCATTTATTATATCAAATTGGGCACATAATAGCGAAATAGTTTTAGCAAAAAATGAAAATTACTGGGATGCAGATAAAGTTAAATTGAACAATGTAAATATAAAAATACTTTCTGATGAAAATGCGATTTACAATTCTTTAGCAAATGGTTCCATAGATTCAACAGGTGTTGGCAAACCAGAATGGATAGAGAGATTTAAAGGAAATAAGGATTTAGAACAACTTGAAGTAATTAATCCAAGCACATTTTTTATGTTTTTTAATACTCAAGATGAGTTATTCAAAAATGCCAATGTGAGAAAGGCCTTTTCTCTAGCTATAGATAGAGAAGAATTGGCAGATGTTATATTCCATGGAATCAATGTTCCAGCATATGGTTGGGTATCTCCAAGTATATCAGTTGAAGATAATGAGTATAGAACTTTAGTTGAAGAACCACTAAAGAAATTAGCGGAAGAAAACAAAGATCCCAAAGCTCTTTTAGTTAAAGGTCTAGAGGAGCTAGGAATGGATACGGATACATCTAAACTTACTGTGAAGATGACTCTAGGTTCAACTGATCAATGGTTTAGAACTTATGGAGAATATGTACAACAAATGTACAATGAAAATCTTGGAATTAACTTTGAAGTAGAATTTGTTGAATGGCCAGTATTTTCATCCATGGTAGAAAAAGGTGAATTCCAAATTGGCTATATGGCTTGGGGAGCAGAGTTCAATGATCCTATATCATTGCTTAGCTTGTTGAAATCTGATTCAGGAGCAATTCAAACAGGTTGGTCCAATGCTAGATATGATGAACTTATAAGTTTAGCGTCTAAGGAAATGGATGCTGAAAAACGCTTAGAATATTATACTGAAGCTGAAAAAATATTGTTATACGATGAATCTGTATTGGCACCAACAGTATATCCAAGATCTAATGTATTTAAATATAAATATGTTAATGGTTTAGGAGTTACTCCATTTGGTACTTCAGGATATAAATACGGATATACTCAAGGAAGATAATAGTTTGGAAAATGGATAGCAGTTTGTGAATTTAGTTTACAAACTGCTATCTTATAGCAAACAGGAAGGAGAATTGCAATGGGTAAATATATTGTAAAAAGAATTGGCTATATGTTTCTTACCCTATTTATCATTATGACATTGACGTTTTTTTTAATGCATAGTATACCTGGGGATCCATTAGCACATATGGCTAAAAAATTGCCAGAACAAATTAGACTTAATTATTATGAAAAATATGGATTGAACAAACCAGTCATAGTTCAGTATGGAAAATTTTTGAAGAATATTTTTACAAAGGGAGATTTTGGTGAGTCTTTAAGATATCCTGGTAGACCTGTTACAGATACTATTTTGAAACACGCCAAAATATCAGGGAAACTAGGTTTTCAGGCATTATTTATAGGAGTCACAATAGGAATAGTTTTGGGTATAGTTGCAGCTTTAAATAGAAATAGATGGCCAGATTATTTGGTTATGTTTATTGCTATATTGGGAGTTACGGTGCCAGTGTTTATTATAGCTGCATTACTTCAGTATGTATTTACTGTGAAATTAGAGTTGTTGCCAACATTTGGTTGGGGGGATTTTAAACATACAATTCTTCCTACTATTGCCATGTGTTTTGGTTCTATAGCAACTTATGCTAGGTATATGCGTTCTAATGTACTAGAAGTGATCAATCAAGATTATATTCTTACAGCTCAAGCTAAAGGCGTTAGTCCTTTCAATGTGGTTAGAAAGCATGTATTTAGGAATGCCATTTTACCTGCTATTACCATTTTAGGTCCACAAATAGCTGGAATTTTTACAGGTTCTTTTGTTATAGAAAAAATATTTGGAATTCCAGGACTTGGATTTTATTATGTAAGTGCTATTAATGATAGAGACTATACCATGATAATAGGTACTACGATTTTCTTTGCAGCATTGTTTGTATTTTCTCAATTAATTGTTGATTTATTGTATGGAGTAGTAGATCCAAGAATAAGAGTTTCAAATGATAAGTAGGAGGATAGATTTATGGAAGGAATTTCTAAGGATAAATTCAAAAAAGTGCCAATGGATGTTTCTAAGGGAGATACAATGGCAAGACCTAGAATGGGATATTGGCAAGATGCATGGAGAAGACTTAAAACAAATAAAGTGGCTATGTTATCGATTATTGTTTTGTTGACTTTAATCATAATGACAATAATAGGACCTCATTTAAATGGGTATTCTTACAAAACAGTTGATCCTTCAAAAGTAAATATGAAGCCTAATAGTGAGCATTGGTTTGGTACTGATGAATTGGGAAGGGATGTTTTTTCAAGAGTTTGGCAAGCAGGTAGAATTTCCATGATAATTGGTATTTTAGGTGCAATTATAGATACTATAATTGGCTGTATATATGGAGGAATTGCAGCTTATTTTGGTGGGAAAGTAGATAATATTATGATGAGAATTGTAGAAATACTCATTAGTATTCCTTATTTAATTGTGGTCATTCTCATCTCAATAGTGACTGAATCTAGAAGTTTAGGAACTATGATTTTATCTTTGACATTGACTGGCTGGTGTGGTATGGCAAGATTGGTTAGAGGTCAAATGCTACAAGTAAAACAACAAGAATATATAATGGCAGCGGAGACATTAGGGGTAAGCCCTTGGAAGATAATAACAAAACACCTTATACCAAATGTTCTTGGGATTGTCATAGTTGCTATAACTTTTGATATTCCAGGATACATTTTTGCTGAAACATTTTTATCATATATAGGGCTTGGAGTACAGCCTCCAAATACTTCTTGGGGTGCATTAGCATCAGCAGCACAACAGAACTTTATCTTCTATCCTCATCAAATGTTTTTCCCTTCTTTGATGATTGCTTTAACGATGTTGTCATTTACGCTTTTAGGTGATGGACTTAGAGACGCACTAGATCCAAAACTACGTCAATAAAAAGGAGGGATAATGGTGGAAAAGATTTTAGAAGTAAAAAATTTGCAAGTTTCTTTTCATACCTATGCAGGAGAAGTTAGAGCTGTAAGAGGTATTGATTTTGATTTGGACAAAGGGGAAACTTTGGCATTGGTTGGTGAATCTGGTTGTGGCAAAACTGTAACGGCAAAAGCCATAATGAGATTGCTAAAAGTTCCTCCAGCTGAAATTAAAAAGGGATCAGAAATTATATTTAACGGTGAAGATGTTTTAAAGATGTCTAAAAAGAGGCTTAGCTCCTTTAGAGGAGAAGATATAAGCATGATATTTCAGGATCCAATGACTTCTTTAAATCCAACTATGACTATAGGCAATCAAATTATGGAAAGTTTGAAGATCCACAAAAAATTAAATAAAAAAGAAGCGGAAAAAGAAGCTATAAAGCTTCTAGAATTGGTGAACATACCAAATGCAAAGGAAAGAATAAAGAGCTTTCCTCATCAGCTTTCAGGCGGTATGAGACAAAGGGTTATGATAGCTATTGCTCTATCGTGCAATCCCAAAATATTGATAGCTGATGAACCTACAACAGCTTTAGATGTGACTATACAAGCACAAATATTGGATTTATTAAAGGAATTAAAGAAAGAATTTGAGACAGCTATAATACTTGTAACTCATGATTTAGGAGTTGTTGCTAATTTTGCAGATAAAATTCAAGTTATGTATGCAGGGCAAGTTGTGGAAAGAGGAACTAGGGATGAAATCTTCTACAATAGTATGCACCCTTATACTTGGGCATTGTTAAGTTCCGTTCCACGACTAAATACAAAAGGTAAAGAAGAACTTTATGCATTGGGAGGAACACCACCAGATTTGATACTACCTTTAAAAGGATGTCCATTTAGTTCTAGATGTGAGCATTGCATGGAAATATGTCTAGAAGAAAAGCCGGAGATAACAAAATTATCGGATACACATAGTTTATCTTGTTGGTTACAACACCCTTATGCTCCTAAAACAGAAAGGCCAGCAGTATTGAGAGGTGAAAGAGATGAATAATGAAAATTTAATAGAAGTAGTAAATTTGAAAAAATATTTTTCTGTGGGGAAAGATAGAACCTTAAAAGCCGTAGATAATGTTAGTTTCAATATAAAAAAAGGTGAAACTCTTGGACTGGTAGGAGAATCTGGTTGCGGGAAGACTACTTGTGGAAGAACAGTATTGGGTATTTATCAGGCAACAGCTGGTCATGTATACTACAATGGCAAAGATATTCATGCTATGAATAGAGAAGAAAAACTTAAGTTCAAAAAAAATGCTCAAATGATTTTTCAAGATCCTTATGCTTCGTTAGATCCAAGAATGACTATAGGAGATATTATAGGTGAAGGGATTGATGTTCATATAAAATTAAGCCACAAAGAAAGACAAGAAAAAATTGATAGCTTGTTGGGAAAGGTTGGGCTAAATAGTGAACATAGTGCTAGGTTTCCCCATGAACTTTCAGGTGGGCAAAGACAGAGAATAGGTATTGCTAGAGCTTTAGCAGTGGAACCAGAGTTTATAGTATGTGATGAACCTATTTCTGCATTAGATGTGTCTATTCAAGCTCAAATTGTTAATTTGTTAATTAAATTGCAAAGAGAACTAGGCTTGACGTATTTGTTTATATCCCATGATTTGTCAATGGTAAAACATATTTCTGATAGAGTAGGAGTAATGTATCTTGGTTCAATTGTAGAACTAGCTAGTAATCATGATTTATATGAAAAGCCTATGCATCCTTATACTCAAGCGTTGATATCGGCAATTCCTATACCAGATCCTAAAATAGAGGACAATAGAAATAGAATCAAACTTGAAGGAGAAGTTCCAAGTCCTATAAATACTCCTGAAGGATGTAAATTTATGAAAAGATGTATTCATGCCAAAGAGATATGCGGGAAAATAACTCCAGAACTAAAAGAAGTAGAGAAAAATCATTTTGTTGCTTGTCATCTTTTTTAGGGATGGATAGATTGGAGAGATGTAAATGTTAAACAAATCTATCATAGAGGATATTTTTTATACAGCACTTTCAAATGGTGGCGATTTTGTAGAAGTTTTTTTGGAAGATAATTATACTACAGAAATGGCTACTGTAGGAGGCTGTATTGAGAACGGAATGAGTGGTAGAGATTATGGTATAGGTATTAGAATTTTTAATGGTCTTAATAGTATTTATGCCTATACTAATGATTTATCAAGGGACAATCTCATAAAAATCACGGAAAAGGCGTCAAAGACTATTAAAGGAAATAAAAAGGATTTAGTCATAAATTTTGATAAGATAGTGCAACCCAATGTCCATAAATATAAAATACTTCCAAGTAATATAAAGATGAAGCAAAAAGTAGAGCTTATGAAAAGAGCCACTTCTGCGGCCCAAAATTATGATGATG
Organism: Tissierellaceae bacterium; assembly: GCA_018434075.1. Classification (GTDB taxonomy): domain Bacteria; phylum Bacillota; class Clostridia; order Tissierellales; family Tissierellaceae; genus Soehngenia. The sequence goes on along the minus strand of JAHDQA010000075.1, from coordinate 2,518 downwards.
AAATATCTCAAGTAACAATAAATTTTATAGACCAAGAACAAAATGTTCTTATAGCTAATACAGAAGGTGTTTTTGTAGAAGATAAAAGAGTCAGAACACGAATGCTAATGGTAGTAGCAGCAGAATATGGTGGACAAATGGAAACAGGTTATGTAGGACCTGGGGCTTTGATGGGCTTGGAGTTCTATGACACTATAGATATTGAAGACTATGCAAGAGAAGCAGCTAGGATTGCAAAAACTATGGTACATGCAGATCATTGCCCAGCAGGGGTAATGCCTGTTGTAGTAGATAATGGCTTTGGTGGATTAATGTTTCATGAAGCATGTGGTCATAGCTTAGAAGCTTCATCTGTATCAAAGGGAATATCTGTTTTTTCAAATAAAATAGGAGAACAAATAGCATCTAGTGTTGTTACATTGATAGATGATGGTTCTATTGAGAATTCATGGGGCTCACTTGGAGTGGATGATGAGGGCAAGAAAACTCAAAGAAATGTTCTTATTGAAAATGGGATACTAAAAAGTTATATGATTGATAAATTAAATGGAAGAAGAATGGGCATGGAATCTACAGCTTCAGGTAGGAGACAATCCTATAGATTTGCTCCAACCTCAAGGATGACTAATACTTATATAGATAATGGAAGTAGTACAAGAGAAGAAATAATAGAAAATACTGAATATGGATTATTTGCAAAATATATAAATGCTGGATCTGTAAATCCAGCTACAGGCGATTTTAATTTTTCCCTTTCAGAGGCCTATATGATTGAAAACGGCAAGATAACTAAACCTGTAAAAGGTGCGACTCTTATTGGAAATGGAAGCAAAATCCTCCAAGATGTAGATATGGTAGGAAACAATTTAAAAATAGGGCAAGGTTATTGTTTTGCTTCTAGTGGAGCGATATTTATAGGGGCAGGCCAACCTACTATTAGAGTTAAGTCAATGACGGTAGGTGGAAGGGAGGATGAATAAGTGAATACCCAATTGATATTTGATAGAGGAAAAGAATATGGAATTGAAGATATGGAAATTTATATGGTGAAGAATTCTTCTATGAATATAAATATATATGAAGGGAATTTAGAAGGCTATAGTATAGCGGAAGAAAATGCTTTGTCTTTAAGAGGAATATACAAAGGCAAAATGGGATATTCGTATACTGAAAAAATAACAGAAGATTCCATAGAAGAACTTCTTGGGAATTTAATTGAATATGCTGAAAGCAATGAAAAAGAATATATTGAAGTATTGGCAAATCCAAAAGAACAATATAAAAATTTAGGTAAAAAAAATAGTAAATTAAGTAAATATACAGAGGAAGAAAAAATAGATTTTTTGAAATCTATTGAAAAAGAAGCTTTTGATTATGATAAGAGGATAAATATAGTTGAAAATTGTAGCTATGAAGAGTATACAAATTGCGTATTTATAAAAAATACAAATGGATTAGAATTAGAAGATAAATATAGTATTGGAATTTTAAATCTTTCTGTTGTAGCTAAGGATGGAGAAGATGTAAAAACAGGATATTCATATATGGTCATTGATGACTTATTAGATGAATATAAGAATGTTTTAGTAAAAGATGCTGCTAGTGATGCTGTAAATATGCTTAATGCTACAACAATAGCATCGGGGAATTATGAAATAATACTTAGAAACAATGTAGCAGCTAATTTATTTAGCTCTATGGCCCAAGTTTTTTTTGGAGATATAGTGCAAAGAAATTTATCTATGATGAAGGGCAAAATTGGAGAAAAAGTAGGTAGTGATTTATTGAATATAGTGGAAGATCCTTTGCTTAGTAATGGTATAATTTCTAGAACTTTTGATGATGAAGGGAATCCTACATTTTCTAAATATATAATTGAGAAGGGTATATTTAAGACTTTTCTTCACAACACAAAAACTGCCGAAAAAGAAGGATTAAAATCAACAGGCAATGGATTTAGAACTTCTCATAAAGGTTCTATAGGAGTTTTACCAACTAATATGTATATTGGAAAAGGAGATTCTACTCTAGAAGATATGATAAATTCTATGAATATGGGAATTATGATTACTGATATACAAGGATTACACGCAGGAATCAATCCTATTTCAGGCGATTTTTCGCTATCTTCTAGTGGATTTTTAATAGAAAAGGGACAAATTTCTAAACCGATTTGTCAAATAACTATTGCAGGAAATTTCTATGATTTATTGGTTAATATAACTGCTATAGGGAATGACACTAAATTTTCGTTCCCAAATATGAACTATTTTGGCTCTCCCTCTATAAAGATAAATAGTTTAACAGTAGCAGGAAACTAAAAGAAGATGGTATATACCATCTTCTTTTAGTTTTAAAAGATTATTGATAAGGACTATCCCATCTTTGACAGTTGAGAGACACAAAACTCTGGAATGCATTGTAATTAGAGCATTTCAGAGTTTTTATCTTGTTTAAAAACTGCGTAATGTTTTCTTCTTTTTTGTTTCCTTAAAATAATTTTTCATCTTTTTTATGC
>JAHDQA010000057.1 GCA_018434075.1 Tissierellaceae bacterium | reverse complement strand
TCATTACACAAAATTTAGCAACATTAAAGGCTTAGGAGTCATAAATAATGATCCTAAGCCCTAGATTGTATTTTACTTAAGTTTATTCAGTTGTAAAACTAATTAATATTTTCTTCACCAACACCAGTTGACAAAGAACCTATAATTTCTTTGAGAATATAGCTAATACTAATATGACTAATAATCCAAATATCATGAGGCTAGTTTGTTCTATTGATAAAATTCCCAGTATTGCTACGACTGCTATAGCAACAGGAACTAAATATTTTATTAGAGCATACCACAAATTAAATAATCCAAATTCAGCTGTTCCACTGTTTGTCAACTCATCTTTTAAATCTTCTTTGTTCATAAACCATCCAACAAATACTGCTATCAATAGTCCACCAATGGCTAAGAATATTTTATCTGTTATTATATCAAAGAAATCAAATATTGCTACACCAAAGAGTTTTAAGTTTGGAAATGCACCTAATGACAACGATGCAAGCACTGACATTATTGTCATTACTACACCAGTAGAAATAACTGCTTTAGTTCTCCCAAATTTTCTTTCATCTATCAAATAAGCAACTACAACTTCAAGCAGTGATATTGATGATGTTAAAGCAGCTATTGTCAAAGCGATAAAGAAAACTGCTGACAACAAAGGTCCAATTGCTCCCATTTCTGCGAATATTTGTGGTACAACTACAAATACTAGACCAGGCCCTTGATCTGGTTGTAATCCAAATGCAAAAAGAGCAGGGAATATTGCTATACCAGCAAGTAAAGCAACTAGTGTATCCAAAGCAGTAATTATTACTGCGTTCTTTGGCAATTTTTCTTGTTTACTAATATAACTTCCATAAGTGATCATGCAGCCCATACCTAAGCTGAGTGAAAAGAACTGCTGCCCTAAAGCATTTAAAAACGTCTCTCCTGTAACCTTGCTAAAATCTGGATAGAATAAGAATTTCAATCCCTCACTTGCACCTGGCAATGTTATGCTCCTAATACAAATTAATATTAGCAAGACAAATAATGTAGGCATTAAAATCTTTCCTGCTTTTTCAATACCAGATGAGATCCCTCTAGCCACAATAAATAAATTCAGAAACATAAAAACTAACATCCATATAAGCGGTTGAATTGGGCTAGTAATAAAATTTCCAAAGCTTTCAGCTATTGCTCCTTTATTAGCCAATAACCCTGTAAAAGATTTTACTATATAAGCTACAGACCAACCTCCAACTACTGGATAAAATCCCATGATTAAAAATGCACTTAATACCCCTATGACTCCGGCAAAAGTAAATCTCTTGTTTAATTTTTTGTAGGCACCTACTGCGGATAATTCCGTTCTTCTACCAATAGTAAATTCAGCTATCATTACGCTCAATCCTATTAAAACTACGAAAATTAAATAAATTAGTATAAAAGCCCCTCCACCATTTTCGCCAGCAAGATAAGGAAATCTCCATATATTTCCTAATCCTATCGCTGAACCTGCTGCTGCAAAAATAAATCCTATACTGCTGGTCCAATTATCCCGTTTTTTACCTTCCATCGATATTCCTCCTTGTACAATATAGTTATAATCAAATTACAGTTTTTCACTGTAATAATTATCAATTCATTAAATAATAATATAGTCTTCTTTTCTAATCATTAAATACATTTCTTTGGCTTCTCACCCTAGCCATAAAGCCAG
>JAHDQA010000129.1 GCA_018434075.1 Tissierellaceae bacterium | reverse complement strand
CAAATGTTATTTGGGTTTATTAAGTATACTCAAAAAAAGACCTAACGGTATAAAATATCATAATAAATGTAAATTTATTCATAAAGAAAATAAAAATGGCAAGCGAAAACTTTTTTTAAATTCACTTGCCGAATTCAAGTTTAATTTATAAACTCAATTATGAAAACTGAGCTATAGCTTTATTACATACTGGCAGGTTTTTCTTCTCCCATGCTTATACATCTCATGCCATTCTGGTAAATCAACAATACCCATAAGTTCAGCCCCGATATATTCACAAGTTTTTCTAGAAGCAATATTATTCGGCGAACATGTTATAATGAGTTCCTTCATGTTATGTTTTCTAGCCAACTTAAATAACAGTTTACAAGCTTTAGCAGCATAATGATTTCCTCTAAAGGGTTCATATACTTCATATCCTATATTTCCACCATATTTGGTATTGTCATTATGACCAATTCTCAGATCACACTGGCCTACTTCTTTATTATCTTCACATCTCATAATCTTAAAATAGTATGCAGGAACATACCCTTTTTCTTTGTTTTCGTCAGCAGTTTTGCTCAGGTATAAATATATTTCACCATCACTCAAATCTGATGTATCAAAAAACATTTTTACACCCCCTAGTATAATAATGTCATAGTCAATAAAGACTATGCAGTTAAAACTTTTCTAAAAATCTCATTTCTTTATTCAGTAACTGAAGAAGATATTCAACCTTCGTCAGAGGTTACTTCTAATTTAATATGTCTAATGGCTCCTGATAGACTCCAGACTTATCATAAGATATAATCTTAAGGGATAGGACGAAAAATGTATTCCCCCTTGGGAAGTCAGTTTCTACTGGCTCATACCCCTAAAAAAGTCAATTAGTCCATTCAATGAGGTTTTATGATTTGGCTGGTTGGGAGCCTTCAGGCTATACCCGTATCACATGCTAGGATGTGTACTCATTGATTGGAGATGGATTCCTATCTGAAAGGAGCTGTAGTTTATGTCTAATAGTATTAAGTATGATTTATTTATTTCTGTTGGTATTGATGTAGGTGCGGACTTTAGTTTTATGTCTATTGCACTACCTAATCAAACCTTTGTGGGTAAACCTTTTAAAATCATTCATTCTGATTTTAATTCCCTATCTATGGCTGTTTCAAAAATCAAAGAAGCAGAAGAGATGTATTCTTTGGAAAGCCGTATTTTCCTAGAATCCACAGGGATTTATCATTACCCACTCTTCTGCTATCTTAGTGATAAAGGATTTTTGGTATCCATCATTAATCCTATCATCTCTAAGAATAGCACAAATATTAATATTAGGAAAGTCCATAATGATAAATTTGATTCTAAAAAGCTTGCTTTAATTGGTCTAAAGCCTGATTTAAAGGTCTCTATTATGCCTTCGGTGCTTGCCCTTGATTTAAGAAATCTTTCAAGGGAGTATTACGATCTTGTGGATAATCGTTCTGCTTACATTAATAAACTTCAAGGTGAACTTAGAATAGCATTTCCACAGTATTTAAAGATCTTTTCCAAGGTTACCGTTAATACATCCTTAACCTTGTTAGAGAAGTTTACTTCTCCAGATGGATTTTTAGAGGCTTCTAAAGATCAAATTATTGCCTCTATTAGGTCTACTGCTCGTTTTAGTATTACCTATGCTGAAAAGAAGTACAAGGCTATTATTCAGGCTGCTAAGGCTGCTAAGACCTTTAGTTATTCTGTAAACAGTAATTTCAAACGTATCCTTCTATATATCCGTTTTATCAGACAGTATAACGATGAAATCGAAGCTATATTATCTGATATGCGTGAACTTGTTGAGTCCAACGAGGATACGGATTTTGTAAAGCAAATACGTCTTATTGAATCTATTAAAGGTGCTGGCTTTCTTTCCGCTGTTACCCTTATGTGTGAAATTGGGGATTTCTCTGCTTTTAAATCTCCTAAACAACTTTTTGCATATTTTGGTCTTGATCCAGCTGTTAAGCAATCTGGCAACTTTAAAGGTACTGATGTTAACATATCAAAACGAGGTTCACGGATTGCAAGAAGAGTAATACATACCATAGCTTTAGTCAGTATTGCTCTAAATCGAAATGGAACTGCTAACAATCCTGTCCTTCGTGAATACTATCTTAAAAAGTGCCAAAGTAAGCCTAAAATGGTAGCTCTAGGAGCCATCATGCATAAAGTGTGTAATATTGTTTTTGCAATACTTCGTGATGAAAAAGAATTTAAAATCATCACCCCAGAGGAACATCAAGCGAATTACTTAAAGGCGAAATACGGCATCGCTGCATAAGGAATTCTATATTTAATTTTGAATTTTTGACGCCTTTTAGAAGGCCTATTAAGTTTACCCTTTTTTAGCTAGAATTGATTGAAATATTTATTAGTGATTTTAAATTTTACTATTGACAATTCTTAGCTGGACTTTCATTTTTAAAAGCCAGCTTCATAATAATACCAGTTGTCTGCTATCTTTTCTGTATAATACCAGTTATCTCCTTCAGATTGCCGCCATGACCATCCTTGGCCATCTTTAGTAAGTGGAACACTTTCTCCTTGAAATCCTATGGGCTCATCTACGCTGTGATAATAAAAACCATAATATACTCCACTTGGAACTATAATTCTATAGTTATTATAAAAATCCTTTTTAATAAAATAGTCTCCTAAAAAATAAAGGGATGTGCTCATCATTACACATCCCTCTAATGTCTTATTATATTGATAATTTATTAGAAATCGACTTCCTGTCCATAGTAAGCACATTCAAATAGTTTTGCCATTTCTTCAGGAGTAATTGGCCTTGGGTTAGATGCAGTACAAGCATCTCCTACAGCTAATTCAGCAATATTAGATAGCTTTTCCTTAAACTCTTTTTCATCAATTCCAAAAGCTTTCAATGTCCTTGGAATACCTAATTTTTCATTCATTTCATTTATCTTATTAACTAACTTATCTACACATTCATCGTCTGTGCCTTCTATACCAATACTCTTAGCAATATCTACGTATCTATCTTTTGCATTTTTCTTATTAAACTGGATTACATAAGGTAAATATATGGCATTAGCACAGCCATGTGGAATGTGTCCTGTAGAGAAGGCAGCTCCTGTTTTGTGTGCCATAGAGTGGACTATACCTAGTAGGGCATTTGTAAAGGCCATACCTGCTAGACATTGGGCATAGTGCATCTGTTCTCTGGCTTTTTTGTCTCCATTATATGAATCTATTAGATACTCTACAATCATTTGGATAGCTTTTATGGCAAGTGGATCTGTAAAAGGACTATTAGCAGTAGATACATAAGCTTCTATGGCATGGGTTAAAGCATCCATTCCTGTGTGAGCTACTAACTTTTCAGGCATAGTTTGGGCTAGCTCAGGATCCACTATTGCAATATCTGGGGTTATGTTAAAGTCTGCTAATGGATATTTAACACCTTTTTCATTGTCCGTAATAACTGAGAAGGCAGTAACCTCTGTGGCAGTACCAGAAGTAGATGGAATAGCAATAAATTTAGCCTTATTCCTTAAGGTTGGTAAGGAGAAGGGTTCAATTATATCTTCAATGGTAAGATTTGGATATTCGTAGAATACCCACATAGCTTTAGCAGCATCAATTGGAGAACCTCCGCCCATAGATATAATCCAATCAGGCTCAAATTCTCTCATTGCTGCAGCGCCCTTCATAACTGTTTCAACAGATGGATCTGGTTCTACATTTTCAAACAGTCTAGTTTCGATTCCTGCTTCTTCTAAGTAGCCAAGTACTTTATCAACAAAGCCAAATCTTTTCATGGAGCCTCCGCCTAGAACTAGTATAGCTTTTTTGCCCTTAATGTTCTTCAACTGTTCAAGGGCCCCTTCACCATAATAAATGTCCCTTGGCAGTGTAAATCTTTTCATACAAAATCCCCCTTTAAAATCATAAATTATTTATTTATAGCCTAAAAAAATTTTTAGTCTCCTGAAAAGATTGTATCATATGCCATCCTGTTTTCAAGGGGTAATTTGTTAATTTTATAAATATTCTATGATAATGTCATATTAAATTTAATCTGATAAAATGTCAGTATGAGAGAGGAGATTTTTAATATGACCCAAAAGGAAATAACAAGACTTAGGGTTATTAACCAAACTATTGATGGAGTATTAACTATT
>JAHDQA010000109.1 GCA_018434075.1 Tissierellaceae bacterium | reverse complement strand
TTTAAACGTAAATAAATAATCCAGGTGGTCAGATTTAAATGTAAAAGATGATCCTTGGATGAAAATAATAAATTTATGAATTGAATTGCCAGTGGTCAATTTTATTCGTAAAAAGTGGTCAATTTTACTTGACAATCAACAATGGTTGAGCACAATATAAAAGAGGGTATGGTTTTTGATTTTAAGAAGTTGACTTCCCCAAGTGATTCTTGTGCAAATGCAGGTTCACCTGAGCTCTATTATTTAATTTCTACACCTGCTATTATACATATGATGATAGAGGCTTCTAGCCAAATGCTCGATGATTTACTGCCTAAAGATTATATAACAATAGGCACTTATGTAGATATAACCCATGAAAATCCAACATTAGTTGGTGAAGAAATTACATTAAGCATAAAAGTTGTGAAAATAAACGGAAATGAATTAACTTTGGAATATACTGGTTTGGATAGAAAAGGTATCTTTTGCAAAGGAAATTATGTTAGAAGGATTGTAAATAAAAATAAATTAATGGAAAACACTTTTAAAAGATTTTCTGAATAAGCCAAGCTATTAAGCTTGGCTTATTCCTTTCATGCTCAATGATATTCTACCTTTATTGGAATCAATATTTAATATCCTTACTTTAACAATATCGCCTACTTTTAGCATTTCCTTAGGATGCCTAATATATTTTTCCGATATTTCAGATATATGAATTAAGCCATCTTCTTTTACACCTATATCAACAAATGCGCCAAAATCTACTACATTTCTCACAGTGCCAAAAAGTTCCATTCCTATCTTTAGATCTTCAATTTTTAAAACATCGCTTCTCAAAATTGGCTTTGGTCTATCCTCTCTTAAGTCTCTGCCCGGTTTGTCAAGTTCTTTAATAATGTCAACTAATGTAGGTTTACCTATATTTAATTCTCTAACTAATTCATCTATATCTCTTGATTTATAATCTAAATCTATCAATTTATGTGCTATATCATAACTTTCTGGGTGGACACTTGTGTTGTCTAATATATTTTCACTTTCGGGTATCCTTAAAAAACCTGCACACTGTTTAAAAGATTTTTCACCCATTCCTTTAACTCTCAATAGTTCATCTCTAGAAGAGAATTTTCCATTTTCTTCCCTATATGCTATTATGTTCTCTGCTAATTTAGAGTTTATCCCCGATACGTACTTTAATAGCGATATACTTGCTGTATTTAGATTAACTCCTACCCTATTTACACAGTCTTCAACTACATTTGATAATACTTCATCTAATCTCTTTTGATTTAAATCATGTTGATACTGTCCTACTCCTATGTGTTTTGGCTCTATTTTTACTAATTCGGCTAGTGGATCCAATACCCTCCTGCCTATTGAGACTGCACCTCTAACTGTGACATCTTTATCTGGAAATTCTTTTTGCCCAATTTCCGACGCTGAATATATTGAGGCCCCAGCTTCACTAACTATTATATAGCTTAGCTGATTTTGATTATATTTTTTGATAAAGTCTACAACAAAGCTCTCAGTTTCTCGTGAAGCAGTTCCATTCCCAATTGCTATAATCTCAACATTGTATTTACTTACTAATTCTAATAATATTTTTTCACTTTCTTCAACTTTGTTATGGGGTTCTACGGGAAAAATATTTGTATGGGTTAAAAGCTTTCCTGTTTCATCTAAAACTACTACTTTAAGTCCTGTTCTAAATCCAGGGTCAATCGCCAATATCGCCTTACCTTTTATTGGAGGTTGCATGAGTAGAGGCTCTAAATTAAGTGAAAATACTTTTATTGCTTCTTCTTCAGCTCTTTGTGTAAGTTCACTTCTAATTTCTCTTTCTATTGACGGAAATAAAAGTCTTTTAAAAGAATCTTCTATTGCCTGTTCTAATAAATCATTAGAAAGACTGTTGTTGTCAGTCATCATTTCATCTTTTATCAATTTTATTAAATCAAAGTCAACTGTTTCTAAGCTTACCTTTAACGCTTTTTTATTTTCCCCTCTATTTATGGCTAATATTCTGTGATTAGCAACACTTTTTATTGGCTCTTTATAGTCATAGTACATTTCATAAACCGATTCTAAATTTTCATCTATAGCTTTTGTGACAATAATTCCATGTTTATAAAGAGAGTCTTTGATTTTCCTTCTCAAGTTAGCATCATCTGAGATGTCTTCTGCTATTATGTCTTTAGCTCCAGCAAATGCGTCATCTATGCTATTTATATCATTTTCTTGATTTAAAAAACTAGTCGCAAATTTTAATAGTTCATCATCTTTTAATTTGTTAAGCTTAATTGTTTCTGCTAATTCACTTAGACCTTTTTCTCTTGCAATTGTAGCTTTAGTCCTTCTCTTTGGTCTAAATGGCCTGTAAATGTCTTCTACTCTTTGAAGGCTTTCAGCCTTTTCTATCTCTTTTCTCAGATCATCAGTTATTTTGCCTTGTTCCTCAATTAACCTAATTACGTCTTCTTTTCTCTTTTCAAGATTTCTCAAATATGTAAGTTTCTCGTCTAGCTCTCTTAATTTTATGTCTGTCATTTCTCCAGTTAATTCTTTTCTGTATCTTGCAATAAAAGGTATAGTATTTCCTTCGTCAAGTAATTTAACTGCATTTTCTACGTGCTTTTCTTTTAGTCCTAAACTTTTTGCTATTTCTTTAATTATATCCATATTTCCCTCCTAACCTTAATTAAAGCTCTTCTATTGAAGAGCTTTATATTTTAAATATTCATTTATAAAATAGTCTAAGTCGCCATCCATTACTCTGTAGACATCTCCAACCTCTGCTTGAGTTCTATGGTCTTTTACCATACTATAAGGATGAAAAACATATGAGCGAATTTGTGAACCCCAAGCTATTTGAGAATAAGAGCCTTGTAAATCTTCTATTTTTTCCTTGTTCTCTTCTTCTTTTAGCTGTATCAATTTGGCTTTTAACATTTTCATTGCAGTTTCTTTGTTAGAATACTGGCTCCTCTCAGATTGGCATTGGACAACTATTCCCGTAGGAATATGAGTAATCCTAACAGCAGAATCTGTAGTGTTTACATGTTGCCCCCCCGCTCCAGTTGACCTATATGTGTCAATTTTTAAATCTTTTTCATTTATCTCAATGTCTTCTTCCTCTTTAAGCTCAGGAAAAACATCTACACTGGCAAAAGAAGTATGCCTTTTACCAGAAGCGTCAAATGGAGAAATCCTCACAAGCCTATGCACACCTTTTTCACCTTTTAAATATCCGTATGCATTGTATCCTGAAATCAACAAAGTCACAGATTTTATGCCAGCTTCTGGATCTTGTAGCAAATCTAACGTTTCTATTTTATATCCCTTGTCTTCTGCCCATCTTCTATACATTCGAAGTAGCATTTCAGCCCAATCTTGTGCCTCTAGTCCTCCTGCGCCTGCATGAATGGATAATATGGCATTATTTTCATCATACTCTCCACTTAATAATGTGGATATTTTAAACTCATCAACTTCTTTTTCAATTTCCGTTAGTGTTTTTTCTACTGTCTCATAGTCTGTATAATCATCTTCTTCAAGCATCAATTGGTATAAAAAATCGAGTTCTTCAACTTTGTTCTTTAGTCTTTCGTAAGTTTCAATTTGCTCTTTTAAATTTTTAATTTTTTGCATCGTATTTTGAGCATTTTTTTGATCTTTCCAAAAGTTTTCATCATAGGTGCTTTTTTCAAGTTCTTCTACAGACTTTTTTTTAGTTGGTAAGTCAAAGTGAAACACCCAACTCATTCATTGTATTTAAACAATTGGATAATCTTTCTTTGTCTAAATATAAATCCACACTATCACCCTTTCGTTATATTGCATTTTCTTTATCAGGGGCACCACAACATTTTTTGTATTTTTTACCGCTTCCACATGGGCACGGATCGTTTCTGCCCACTTTCTTTGTTTTATTTACTACAGGTTTTTTAGCGCCTTCTGAATTTCCAATTTCTAATGGATTAGCAACTCTTTTTCTTTCAACTGGTTTTGACTTTGCGGCATGGAATAAGAATTGCACTGTGTCTTCCCAAATGCTAGTTGTCATTTCCTCAAACATGTCAAACCCTTCTATTTGATAAGCTCTTACTGGGTCTTCCTGTCCCATGGATCTTAATCCTATACCTTGTTTAAGCTGATCCATAGCATCTATATGATCCATCCATTTAGTATCTACAACTTGGAGCAAAACTATTCTTTCGATTTCTCTGAATGTCTCTTCACCAAATTCTTGCTCTTTCAAAGAATAAATTTCATTTGCTTTGTCTAAAATATAATCTACCAATTTCTCCTTTGTTAAGCTTTCAATATCGAGTTTAGACAAAACTCCCTTTCTCATTCCAAATGTCTTTTCTAAAAATATCTCCAAGCCATCTAGATCCCATTCTTCAGGATATTTAGCTTGTCTTGTGTAAATTTCAACATTAGACTCTACTAAATTTTTAACCATTTCTAATATATGGTCTTTTAAATTTTCTCCCTCTAAGACTCTTCTTCTTTCTTTATAAATTATCTCTCTTTGCTTATTCATTACATCATCATATTTAAGAACATGTTTTCTTATTGAAAAGTTGTTACCTTCTACTTTTTTCTGTGCATTTTCTATAGTCCTAGTCAACAAACTATGCTCTAATGGTTCGTCATCAGGCATATTTGCACTCTCCATCAATCCTTTTATTCTGTCCCCTGCAAATAATCTCATTAAATCATCTTCAAGAGATATATAAAATCTTGAACTACCTGGATCTCCTTGACGACCTGATCTACCTCTTAATTGGTTGTCTATACGCCTTGATTCATGTCTCTCAGTGCCAATTATATGAAGTCCTCCTGCTTCTACTACTTTCTCGTGTTCTTTTCTAGTTATTTCTTCATATTTATCCACTAGTTCCTGATATACTTTTCTTGCTTCTAATATATTTTCATCATCGGTATCATAGAAACTATCTACCAAAGCTATAACTTCATCATCATATCCCTTTTTTTTCATATCTTGTTTAGCCATATACTCAGGATTTCCACCTAGCACTATGTCGGTACCACGACCAGCCATATTAGTTGCTATAGTAACTGATCCTAATCTACCAGCTTGAGCAATTATCTCTGCTTCTCTTTCATGTTGCTTTGCATTCAAAACCTCGTGTTTTATTCCTTCCTTCTTTAACATTTTTGAAAGAAGTTCAGATTTTTCTATAGTTACAGTTCCCACTAATATAGGTTGTCCTGTAGCATGTCTTTCTTTTATTTCTTCTACAACAGATCTAAATTTAGCTTCTTCATTTTTGTATACAACATCTGCGTAATCAATTCTTATAACAGGCTTATTAGTTGGTATTTCAATTACGTCCATATTATATATTTCTCTAAATTCATCTTCTTCTGTCTTTGCAGTACCTGTCATACCTGCTAATTTTTCATACATTCTAAAATAATTCTGGAATGTTATAGTTGCTAAAGTCTTTGATTCAGATCTTACTTTTAATTTTTCTTTTGCCTCAATTGCTTGATGCAATCCATCACTATATCTTCTTCCAAACATCAATCTCCCAGTGAATTCATCTACGATGATTACTTCTTCATCTTTGACTACATAATCAATATCCCTTTTGAAAAGGCTTCTAGCCTTTAAGGCTTGATTAATATGGTGTGCTATCTCCATATTTTCTATATCGGCTAAATTCTCTAAACCAAAAAACTTCTCAGCCTTTCGTGTTCCATTCTCAGTTAGCATAATACTTCTAGCTTTTTCGTCAACTATATAGTCAACAGTTTCCTCTTTAATTTCTCTGTTAAATGGATCAAGCTTTTCTTCGCTAGGATCAAGGTATCTAAAAGTCAATGTTTGTGCAAATTTATCTGCCATTTCATATAAAGACGTCGACTTATCTCCTTCTCCTGATATGATAAGGGGAGTCCTCGCTTCATCAATTAATATAGAGTCAACTTCGTCTACAATGGCATAGAAAAGGTCTCTTTGTACCATTTCTTCTTTATATATGACCATATTATCTCTTAAATAGTCAAATCCAAACTCATTGTTAGTACCATAAGTTATGTCACAAGCGTATTGTTCTCTTCTTTCTTTGTTGTTTAATCCATGAACTATGCATCCAACGGAAAGTCCTAAAAATTCATATATTTTCCCCATCCATTGTCTATCTCTCTTAGCTAGATAATCATTGACAGTTACTATATGAACACCTCTTCCTGCTATTGCATTTAAATATGCAGGCAAAGTAGCGACCAAAGTTTTTCCTTCACCGGTTTTCATTTCAGCAATTCTGCCTTGATGAAGTATTACTCCTCCGTAAAGTTGAACTTTAAAGTGCTTCATTGCAAGCACTCTGTGCGATGCCTCCCTGACAACTGCAAAAGCTTCAGGTAACAATTGATCTAGAGTTTCACCATTTGCAAATCTATTTTTGAATTCAACTGTTTTTTTCTTTAATTCTTCATCAGATAGTCTTGATATTTCATCATCTAATGAAATTATCTTTTCCACAACTCCATCTATTTTTTTAAGCTCTCTTTCACTATATGTGCCAAATACTTTGTTTAGTAAACTCATTTGTCTACATCATCCTTTCAAATCACACTACAATTTGTATCCTTTTTTATAACGTCATTATATTATACCATTTATATAGGATTATGCAAAATATTTTTTCTATTATTGTAAACCATTGTAGTGTTTATTTCATAAAACCAAAGACAGGTAAAAAGCCCTCAATTGAGGGCTTTTTATTATAATAGTTACATGTCCAAATCTGGGTAATAAATTTTTGTCCATTTCTCTGTATCATCTTCTAACCATTCAAATTCATGACTATTAATTGCTTCTTGCATTGCTTCATAGTACCATTTGCCTTCTATTAAGTCAGGGAATTGTCTAGCATCTTCAAGAATATTTTCTTTAGAAACTCTTCTATTCAAAACTTGATTGACTAATGTGACAAATTCCGCTCTTGAAATATAATTGTCTGGTTTGAAAGTACCATCCTCATATCCGTTAACCCATCCTTTTTCAGCTGCAGAATTGATATACTTATTTGCCCAATGGCCTTTTATATCACTAAATTTATCTGATTCAAATGGACTTAAATTGTCAAATCTTGATGCAATTACTGCTAGCTCAGCTCTGGTGATATATTTCTCTGGTTTGAAAGTACCATCTTCATATCCTAATATTACCCCTGCATTTACTAGTGTTGCGATGTGTTTATTTGACCATCTAGTTGCTTTTACGTCTAAGAAATTTTGCTCTGTCGAAAATACCATGCTTCTGTACTCTGGATCTAAGAGTCTATAGAAAACAGTTGCGACTTCTTCTCTCGTAATAAATTCTAGCGGTCTTATAGTATTATCTGGATACCCTTGAATATACGCTATATGCTCATCTGTCAATTCAGGGAGATCAGTTGGTACTTCTTCATCTATTTCTTCTTCTGGTGGTATATATGGTGGATAATATGGTTGTGTTACTGTTAATGTGCCCTCTACTTTTGTTATATTGTAGTTTTCTGTAACATCTGTATCTCCAGATTTTATACTAATGCTGTCTATTGTGTTTTTACTTGAGCCTACATTTGTTTGTGAACCTGTTATGACCACTGTAATTTCTTCTCCTTCAACAAGTTCACCAGCAATTATTGTATACGCATTCTTGGTTAGTGGTGTTCCATCATATACTTTACTTTCGCTTTGTGATTGTATACTTATGCCTCTCGTTGTTATTTCCAATGTGCCGTTTACTTTTGTTATATTATAGTTTTCTGTTACGTCTGTTCCATCGTGTGTTATCTTCACTTCTGTTATTCCACTTGTTGCTGTTCCTACATCTGTTATTGTTCCACTTACTGTTACTTCTATTTCATCTCCTGCTAATAAATTCCCTGTCATTTCATATCCACTTGCTGTTAGTGGTGTTCCGTCATATTCTTTACTTGCACTGTCTGCTGTTATTGTTATTTCTATTGTTGCTTTTTCTACTGTCAATGTTCCTTTTTCAGTTATTACATTGTAATTTGTTGATTTTGTATTTTCTTTAAAAGTGTATTCTTTTATTGTGTTGTCACTTGTTCCTACTAGTGTTTGTGATCCTACTACTGTTACACTTGCAAATCCTTCTTCTCCTACAAAGCCTCCACTTACTAGTTCATATCCGCTTGCTGTTAGTGGTGTCCCGTCATATGCTTTTGTTGCGCTGTTTGCTTTTATCGTTATATCTCTTTTTGTTATTTCTAATGTTCCATTTACTTTTGTTATATCATAGTTTTCTGTTACGGCTGTTCCTTCATGTGTTATCTTTACTTCTGTTATTTCATTTGTTGCTGTCCCTGCGTCTGTTATTGTTCCACTTACTGTTACTACTATTTCATCACCTGTTAATAGGGTGCCTGTTAGTTTATATCCGTTTGCTGTTAGTGGTGTCCCGTCATATACTTTTGTTGCGCTGTTTGCTGTTATCGTTATTGGTGTTTGTGCTTTTGTTACTGTTAATGTTCCTTTTTGAGTTATTACGTTGTAGTTTATTGCTTTTGTGTTGTCTTTGAAAGTGTATCCTGTTATTGCGTTGTCACTTGTTCCTACTAGTGTTTGTGATCCTCCTACTGTTACACTTGCAAATCCTTCTTCTCCTACAAAGCTTCCACTTACTATTTCATATCCATTTGCTGTCAGTGGTGTCCCGTCATATTCTTTTGTTGCGCTGTTTGCTTTTATCGTTATATCTCTCTTTGTTATTTCTAATGTTCCACTTACTTTTGTTATATCATAGTTTTCTGTTACATCTGTTTCTCCATGTGTTATCTTTACTTCTGTTATTTCATTTGCTGCTGTCCCTACGTCTGTTATTGTTCCACTTACTGTTACTTCTATTTCATCACCTGTTAATAGGGTTCCTGTTAGTTCATATCCGTTTGCTGTTAGTGCTGTTCCGTCATATACTTTTGTTGCGCTGTTTGCTGTTATCGTTATTGGTGTTTGCGCTTTTGTTACTGTTAGTGTTCCTTTTTGAGTTATTACGTTGTAGTTTATTGCTTTTGTGTTGTCTTTGAAAGTGTATCCTGTTATTGCGTTGTCACTTGTTCCTACTAGTGTTTGTGATCCTACTACTGTTACACTTGCAAATCCTTCTTCTCCTACAAAGCTTCCACTTACTATTCCATATCCGTTTGCTGTCAATGGTGTTCCGTCATATGCTTTTGTTGCGCTGCTTGCTTTTATCGTTATATCTCTTTTTGTTATTGTTACTGTAGCTTCTCCTGTCCTATCTTCATAGTTTGGATTTTCTACTTTTACATATACGTTGTATTCTCCTGCATCAGTGTAGCTTGGGTTTTCTTCTGCCCAACTTTCTCCGTCTTCACTGTAGTATACTTTATCTCCTTCTACTAAGTTTCCTACTGTTATGCTGTGTTCTAATCCGTCATATACTCCAGTGTAGCCTGTTATTTCTAGCGAAGGAGCAATATTTTTTTGCCATTGTGCATATACAGTAATATTTTGGTTAACAATAGTTGAACTAGAAAATACGCTTCCTGTTCCGTTTGGTTCAGTATTCCAACCAGTAAAAGTATATCCTATCCTTTGAGGGTCTTCCGGCATCTCCGATCCAAGTGAACTGCCTTTGTTTACATTTTTAGTATATACGTTTGATCCTGGATAGTTCTCATTAAATGTTACTGTAACAGTTTTTGTCTTGTAATATCCAAAATATACTGTTTCTGTTGGCTTATTAGCTAACAATAATATTTGTAAGGTAGTTTCATTCCCTTCGTTTCCATCCCATAAATATTTTTGATATTGATATCCATCTAAATTGTCCGGTGTTATAGTATACGTTTGATTGTATGATAGAGGATTGTTTGAATAGTTTCTGTTATAAATTATATTAGCTAAATCTGGTCTACCTACAACTACTCCTTCAGAATTAATTGGATCCCCATTCTCGTTTACTTCGTAACCGATTAATATTATTCTTCCTCCTCCTATAGATACTTCAGGAATCGGAAAATTCTTACTTGTATCATTCTCATAAACATCCGTGTATGAAAATACTGTTTCTTGATTTGTTGGATATAAAATGTTGGCATCTGCACCAGCTTTTATTCTTACTAAATACTTAAGAGTTGCAAGATTTCCTTCTGCAATATTCCCAGTATTCCAAATTATACTATTTCCTTGGATTTGAATACTTCCTTGACTAGCATATATATCTAACTCTGAACTAACTAAGTCAAACATATCACCCATTGGGTCTGTTACTATTCCATTCTTAGCAGCATATGAAATTTTACCACTTATTTCACTAAATACTGCATTTAAAGGGCTTAAATCAGTAGAGTTAATTTGGTAATACCCTGCATTTTGGCTATTGTTTAATACATTTTGTCCGTTACTATCCGCGTTAAATGCAATTGAATATATTTGAGTCCCCTTATCTTTAGCTAAATTAGCTTCAAATATCGTTGGAATTCCATGATTATTTGGAAAACCACTAGCAAATGGACCATGTGTGTGTCCTTCAATTGTACAAGCAATTTTATAGCTATTACTTAGACTGATTGAAAAATCCCGACCATTGCCCACAGGTTTTAAATAATCAACGGCTACTATTTGGGGATTATCTTTTATGATTATAGGTGTATTATTCTTTTTATGATCACTAAGACTAATCCCTGTTGCATCAATTACTTTATAACTATAAGTTGGTTGTCCATCACCTAGCAAAACCATTACTTTATTTGTTGCATTGGATGAATCTAATAATGTTTGAGCTGCATGAATTCCAGCCTGCATATTTGTCCCGCCACTTGCCGTTATATTGTCAATTGCACTGTTTAGAGTTGCCTTTCCTGTATAGTCTACAAAATTAGATTTTACTGTTGCTCCATTATCAAAAGTTACTAATGCTATTCTATTTACACTATCTGGCAACAATAAATTATCAACGAATTCTTTTGCAGCTAATTTTAAATTTGAGATTTTTTCTCCTGACATGCTCCCCGATTTGTCAAGTACTAATACTATATCACTAGTGGTCAATAGATTTTTCCCTTCTATTTTCAGAGTTACTTCCCAAAGATTGGTTGACCCCTGAACAGGTTCAGCTACCTTAGAAAGATTTATAGCCCCCTGATTTGGCCATTCGTTACTATTTAAATTGTACTTAACAAACATGTTTGCATTGCTTCTAAGCCCAATTTTAGGATAAGCATATCCTCCAGAAATTGGTTCTCCTTTTCCTATTTCCTCCATAGATAAATTATCAGGATTATCTCCAATCATCTCATTATTTTCGTAATATAGAGTAAAACTACTATTTTCTGTTATTACAAATTGAGGTGTATCGCTTTCAACAAATTTATCTCTTATGTTTTCCAAAATATAATCTGTTGGGATAACTTCTTTTCCTATCTCTAGATCATAAACATCTTTGGAAATTAGGTCTCCAGAAAAAGCGTCTACGTGGCTTACTTCCAATTTTACAACGCTATTCAAATTTTCCTTTTCGTTAGAATCATCTTCTAAAATTGGTTCATCAATAGGCTGCACGCTTTCATCTGTGTTACTTATTACTTCGTCTGAGTATGGGATTTCTTCATCTATAAAGACTTCTTCAGGTGTATCAGTGTCAGAAATGTTATCCGCAAAACCTGTAACACTCATGCCGAAAACCATTATAAAAGCTAAAAGAAAAGATAATGCTCTGTTACGCTTATACTTCATTTTTACCCCTCCATTCCAAAATAATATTACTACACACTAACACTAAATTGCTCAAATCAAACTCCTCCTTCTATAATTCAAATGTATATTTTTCCTATGCGTTTCATTATATTGCCTAAATCTTATACTAGTATTATTTATATATTAGCCAAAAACAAAAGCTGCTTGAAAAAGTAGCTTGACTGTCCTAGCCTATAGCCTTAGACTCATAGCTTTGCGTCCTTATCTTTCGATAAGTTTGCCAGTTTGAAAAAATACCTTCGTATTGGTTATCAAATTGCCAAATTTTCGTTTGATTTAATCCCACTCAAATCTAAAAAATAAATATATGTTTTTAAGTCAAAAGATGTGAAAATATTTATTAAGTAAAAATTTCCTAACTCTGAAATATATTTCCCATATTTTTTGCTATTATCAGGTGTCAATTTATAATATATGTCTTTGAATGATGGAAAAAATTCATTTAAATGAAATATAACATCTGATACACTTCTACCAATCAAATCAAATTCCTCAATTTTAAATATTTGATAGAAATTTTCACTCATATCTACTAATAAAAAATCCAATAATTCATCGGCTTCATTGTATATGGGAATTAACCCAAAATAGAAATCAGAATTTGTTTTGCACTCCATAATAATCACTTCCGAATTCTTTCTTTTCTATATGATACCATTTGCTGGTTTTATTTCGGTTTTATTTCGGTTTTATTTCAGTTTTATTTTATGCGTAAAAAAAACAGGGTTTCCCCTGTTTGATCTTTGTTTTATAAAATTTCTGGTTCTATTAATCCGTAGTTCCCATCTTTTCTCTTATATACAACATTTACTGCTTCTGTTTCTGCATCCATGAAAATGAAGAAATTATGTCTTAGCAATTCCATTTGCAATATAGCTTCATCTGTTGTCATTGGCTTTAATACAAATTTCTTTGTTCTTACTAATTTCGGATTGTCTTCTTCATTTTCTTCTAATGAAGGTAAGTTCTCAAATCTAATAGTTTCTCCACTCTTGTATCTTCTTTGTAATTTAGTTTTATGTTTTCTCATTTGTGCTTCCAATACATCTACAGCTTTGTCGATAGATGCATACATATCATCACTTGCTTCTTCGGCTCTCAAAATTGTCCCAGGAAGGTTTATGGTAACTTCAATTATTTTTCTATTTTTTTCAGTGCTAAAAGTTACATTCCCAACGAAGTCATTTTGAAAATACTTATTTAATTTACTGAGCTTTTTTTCAGTTACAGATTTTAAAGCATCTGATACCTCCATATTCTTTCCAGTAAAATTTATTTTCATAAACCCAGCTCCTTTCAGATAAGTCATTGCTTATATTATTTAATTATATTATACCTTAAAAAGAGATGGATTAAACAGCGAATTATAATCAAGCTAATAATTAATGTTTTGTGGAAAATATGTTGTTAATTCTGTGGATATGTCTTGTTTTATCTGTGGATAATGTGGATTGTTTTGTGGAAAACTTATATTTATCTGTTTTTATTTGTGGATTAATATCTTGATAATTGTTTATAAATGTTATAATATTAGTAGAAACTTTTTTGAAGGAGTTATTTATGTTTTTAGATAAATATAAAATTGGAATGAGAACAATTAAAACCGGTATAGCTGTCTCTTTAGGCATGTTTATTGCCGACAAATTAGGTTTATATTCTCCTCTTTTTGTTGGACTTGGTGCAATTAGCACGATGCAATCTAGTGTTTCAGAGTCCTTTCAATCAGGTAAAAATAGAATGTTGGCAACTATTACTGGAGCAATTGTTGCTTTAGTCATGAATTACATTTTCCCCATCAATTATTTTTTTATGGGTATTGGAATAATAATAGTAATTCACATATTAAATCTTTTAAATTGGAAAAAAGC
Source organism: Tissierellaceae bacterium (assembly GCA_018434075.1). Classification (GTDB taxonomy): domain Bacteria; phylum Bacillota; class Clostridia; order Tissierellales; family Tissierellaceae; genus Soehngenia. Next base: position 9,723 of record JAHDQA010000109.1, on the reverse strand, counting down.
TATTTCTCTTGCTGCTATGGTTTTTATTGCCGTTTATATGAATAGAAATACAGAAATAATAACATATGCACTTAATAGAGTTCTTGATACATCTGTGGGTATAATAGTAGGAGTATTAGTAAATTATTCAATCTCTGCTCCACATAGCGATGAGCAATTTGATCTAATCTTCTCAAGTATGAAAAACGATATCAAAGACATACTTTATGATATAATTACAGGAAGAAACAATTTTGATCTTTCAAGATTTAAATCTAAACTGGATAAATTAGAATCAACTTATGAATTGGCTAAAGATGAAAAACGATATAATTTTATGAATAAAACATTAATTGACGATGATTTGGCGAAATTAAGGGCGATGCAACTTATTTTTACTGATTTGGCAGCCTTAAAATCTCTAAATTGTAAATGTTGTCTAAATGAAAGCAACAAATCATCGATAGAGAAATTATTAAATATGACATTGTTTCTTAAATGTGATAATGAGATAACTAAAGAAGACGTGATTTATAATTATCACATCTCATCACTTTTAAAAAATTTATCAAATATGAATCAAACTATTAATTTGGAGGTATAAATGAAAAACTTAAATTATGATGTTCTGATGCAGATTAATAGCGATATTTACAAAAATCTCGAAAAGTATATTAGAGCTAAAAAAATCAAAGAAGAATTATTCAATAAAATTCCACTTCAATATCCACCTTTTTTATTAGATGAAGAAAGCACCGCATTTAATATGTGGTTGATGTGCGATTATAAAGATGAAAAAGGTAAAACAGTCATAGACAAATACCTATATGACAACTTTTTAATTAGCAGTATTGAAAAAGAAGTACTAATCGCAAAGAAAAAATCCTATCCTTCTCTGTATGAAATATTGGAGATAAAAAATGAAATTATTGTTGCAAAAAATGCATTCACTGCTGATATTGTAGAAATACTTGAACCTTCTGCAAAGCGAATTCTTAAAGAAGGAGATAATTTTTTAGCAAGGGTAGACAATGTTTTAAGTTATAATATTTTTTCTGGTGAAATAACATATGCTCCTAAATCTGTAGTTCCATACTTCATTAAAGAAGTTCTTTATGACTTTAACTACGAGTTATCTAAAGACTTTAGCCTCTCTTTTTCAAATTATGTAAAAACCAATTGTTTGAGATTCTATGACATGTTTTATATGAATGCATATGAACATTTCAATGCTTCAAAAGAGGATGCATTGTCCATATACGAAGATATTGAAGAATTTCAGTCATATATCGTATCAAAAAGAGACTCTAATATTTCAGAAAAATATATAAGCAAATTGTTTGAAATATATGATTATTATTTAAAACCTGAAGAGTTGAGCTTGAGGGATATCAACAAAGTCGATCTGATTAAACTATTTAGAGATGCAATTTATGATGGTTTTATTGTCTCTAGTGAGTCTTTCTTATTGTATTTAGATGCTTTGACTGAATATGTCATCTTTAAATCAAATCAAACTATAGACTTCACACTTTCTCTGCAACAAATTAGAAAAATAAGGGAAAATAGATTTGAGTTTATTAATGAGATTCATACTGAAGATAGCTATTTTTACAAGGATAATTATCTTGTATCCAAACTATCTGAGTTAGACACAACTATAAACGATGATTTCATTAAGGATTTTGATGTATATTTGATTTATCTGATCTCAAATCCTTTGACCCTAACAGACAAAAAGCAAAATGTTAGGAAAGCCGATAAATTAATTTTAATGGACTATATGTTCGGTTTGTATGAAATTAATGATTATTTCAAATCAAGTATAGATGTTTTAGATATATTTAAGACATTAGGTTTATCCTTAGCAGTGCTTGAGATAAAAGACAATAAATTGACAGCAAGTGATATCGTGGAAGATTACCTAATATTGACTCAAGAGGAAAAAATGCAGATTATGTTGTCAGAAATTTTTAAAATAGACTTTATTAGAACTTGTTTTTCTATCGATATTAAAAAAGCTGAATATTTAAAAGACTTGTCAATTAAAATATTAACCAAAATCATGAGATATCCAATGTCACTTGAAGAATTATACGAAGAATTTAAATTTGAAAAACAAGTATCTTCATTTTTGTATATTATAAATTTAATTGCTTTAATAGAAATCAATGATAGAAAAAAGCTTTTACTCACTCCTATTGGCAAAGTCTGCCTTCCTTTTATTAATCAATGGGATAAGAGGAAGATGGATAATATATTAATATTTACACCAAAAAAATCTGATAATTAATGGAGGTCATTATGAAAAAATTAGAGTTAAAAGATTTTACAGATTTTAAATTTATATCATCAATTAATATCTCCCCAGACGCTAAATGCTGCGGTTTTGTTGTAAGCAGCATGGATCTAGAAGAAAATAAGTATTTATCTAATATTTACATTTCTGATGATAATGATAAAATTAGAAAATTAACCAGTTACAATGAGGAGCGAAGTTTTTTTTGGAAAGATGAAAAAAATATTGTTTTCACAGCTATTCGAGATAAAAAAGATAAGGAAAAAGTAGATAATGGCTATCCGCTTACCGTGTTTTATGAGATAAACATTGATGGTGGCGAAGCAAATAGAAGCTTTAGTGTGCCTTTAAATGTATTTTCTACCGATATGATTGACGAGAATCATTATCTATTCACAGCTATGTACGATCAAAGTTTAGGCGAGACTATATCGCTTAATGATGAAGAATTAGATAAAAAAATAAAAGAGAAAAAAGAAATTTCAGATTATGAAATTTTAGATGAAATTCCTTTTTGGTCTAATGGAGAAGGTTTTACCAATAAAAAAAGGGCTCGACTATATTATTATATTAAAGATGAGAATAAATTAATTCCAATAACAGATGAGTTTACAAATGTTCATCAGGTTTATTTATCAGAGTCAAAAGATAAAGCTTTATTGATAACTTCTTCTTTCACAGATAAGATGCACTTGTTTAGCGACATCCATATTTTAGATTTGAATAGTCTAGAAGTAGAAAAAATATCTCCATTCCGTGACTTTAACTATGGATGTGCTTTATTTGTTCTGGACAAAATTGTTTTCTTTGGCTCAGATATGAAAAAATATGGAATCAATCAAAATCTTGACATTTACTTAATGGATAGTGATGGCTCAAATTGTAAAATGCTTCGCAATTTTGATGAAGGTATTGGAGATTCAGTAGGCTCTGACTGCAGATATGGAAGTTCTCGCTATTTCAAAGTTGATGGCGATGCTCTGTATTTTGTATCGACCAGCGGATATAATTCATTTATAAACAAATTGACTTTAGATGGGAAATTAGAAAAAATAACTCAACCAAACGGGTCCATTGACGATTTCGATGTGGTGAATGATAAAATATATTTTACAGGGCTAAGGGATATATACCTTCAAGAACTATATATTTTAACTGAGACCGAAAAACCTTTAACTGATTTTAATCTTTGGGTTGTGGAAGAAAAAACAGTTTCAAAGCCAGTTTATATAAATGTTAAGAATCAAGATGTCGCACTTGATGGTTTTGTTATCAAACCTGTTGACTACGACGAAACAAAATCATACCCTGCCATATTGGATATCCATGGAGGACCAAAGACTTGCTATGGCAGTGTTTATTACCATGAAATGCAAGTTTGGGCAAATAAAGGTTACTTCGTCTTCTTTTTAAATCCAAGAGGCAGTGATGGGTATGGAAATGAATTCGCAGATATTAGAGGTAAGTATGGCAGTATAGATTATGATGATATCATGGCTTTTACAGATAAAATTCTTGAACTCTACCCTAATATAGATAAAGAAAATATTGGAGTAACTGGTGGCTCTTATGGTGGATATATGACGAATTGGATTATTGGACATACAAATAGATTTAAGGCCGCAGCATCTCAAAGAAGCATCTCGAATTGGGTTTCATTCTTTGGAACTTCAGATATTGGCTATTATTTTGTTCAAGATCAAGTAGGTACAAATCCTTGGGACAATCAGCAAAAATTGTGGGATAATTCTCCTTTAAAATATGCTAACAATGTCGTTACTCCAACTTTATTTATTCACTCAAATGAAGATTATAGGTGTTGGATAGACCAAGGTTTTCAAATGTTTAATTCATTAAAATACCATGGTGTTGAATCTAAACTAGTAATGTTTAAAGGTGAAAATCATGAGCTATCACGTTCTGGCAAACCAAAACATAGAATTAAGAGATTAGAAGAGATTACTAATTGGTTTGACAAATATCTAAAATAAAGTTGGTGTAATTTTGAATAATCTTATTGATAGGCTTTTAACTCATAAGCCAATTATTGTACTTGATCATTTTATCTACAAGTTGCGGAATGACTATATATTTGGGTATGCAGCACAAATGGCTTATTATCTAGTGCTTTCAATATTTCCTTTCTTAATTGTGTTGTTAAATGTATTAAGTCTTACGCCAATTGTAACTGGTGAAATGCCATTAGAATTCTTAGAATTATTGCCAGTTGAAGTGACTAATATAATTGAATGCTTTGTAAAAGATATTGCAACATCCAGTAGTCAAGGCCTTTTATCAATAGCTGCAATAGCAGGTCTTTGGACTGCATCAGGCGGAATGATGGTTACAATGAGGTCTATAAATGCTGCATACGGTTTTAAAGAAAAGAGATCTTATTTGAAACGAAAGCTACTTTCTCTTTTGTTTACAGTCGCTTTATTGATCCTTATAGTAATGGTATTTGTTACGCTAGTTGTCGGTGAATTGCTTGGAAAATGGATATTTGCATTTATTGGCAATGAAGTTTTATTCTTAAATCTGTGGCAATACTTAAGGTTTATTATACCAATTCTCTATATGATCATAATATTTGCGCTGATGTATAAATATACGCCTAGCACAAATAGAGAGAATAAAATTAAGTTTAAGTCTACATTGTTTGGTTCTATATTTTCTACATTAGGTTGGATAATCGCATCTATATTGTTCTCTTATTATGTGAATAATTTTGGCAATTACGCAGTAACATACGGAAGCTTAGGTGGAGTTATTGTATTTCTCATTTGGCTTTATATAATCAGTATGATAATCATCTTAGGTGGGGAAATTAATGCCACTTTGCTCTTTTATAAAAAAAACGGAGTCTCATTTTACAAAGAAACTAGTTTCCTATACGACTTCTTTTTAAAATAATCATCTTATAGGCGTAGATAAACAGAGCCCAATAATTTTATCTGCGCCATTTTCTTTTAATTCTTTACTACATAATTCGAGTGTCATTCCAGTGGTTACAATATCATCTATTAATAGTATCTTCTTGTCTAATATTATCTTTTCTCTCTTTACAATGAAAGAAGAGCTTAAATTTAGTCTCCTTTCATACAGATTTAGCTTATTTTGTTCTTTAGTCCATTTTCTTTTTATAAGTACATCTTTATATATCGGCTTTTTATTATATTTTGCTATTTCATTTGCTAATAAATACGATTGATTATATCCTCTAATAGCCTCTTTTCTCCTATGTATAGGCACTGGTATGATTAGGTCGTAATCAAATATTTCTAGTTTACACAAAGTCTTATTCATATATGAAGAAAAGGTTTTAAAAAGATAACTCTTATTATTAAATTTATACTGATGTATAAAATCTTTAGCAAATCTATTGTAAAATATGGAAACATATAAGTCATCGACAAAATCGGTTTTTAAGTTCACCTTGGCATGTAATTCTTCAATTCTATCTCTACATTCTTCGCATAACCCATATATTAAATTTTCATCATAATCTTTGCAGAAGCTGCATACATTTTCTGTTGGGAATAAAAATTTATCTATCATAGCTTATACCTTCTTTAGAAAAGTAACTATAGAATTGTTGTATTTTTCTATCAAGGGATGAATACCTCTTTTCTATTTGATCGTTGTTTACCATCGTATGAATGTATCTTCTATCTCCGATCAAAACCACAAGTTCTTTGGCTCTTGTTATTCCCGTATAAAGTAAATTTCTGGTTAAAAGCATCTTAGGTCCAGATGTGATCGGCATGATAACAGCTCTGAATTCACTTCCTTGGGATTTATGGATTGTTATAGCATATGATAAAGTTAATTGGTCAAGATCTTTAAAATCATATTCTACTTCTTTTTCAAAATCAAATAAGATCTTTATAATCTCATTTTCATCATCTATATCTTTTATTATTCCAATATCCCCATTGTATATCCCTTCGCCTTCTTCTTTGCCTTCTTCTGTTGTTATTGTCCATTTCATCTGATAATTGTTTTTTATTTGCATTACTTTATCGCCAATTCTAAAGCAAAAGTTTCCAAATATTTTTTGTGCTTTATTTTTATCAGCTGGGTTTAATGCATCTTGAAGTTTTTGATTTAAAGAAATTATTCCTACATCTCCTTTTTTCATTGGTGATAAAACTTGAATGTCATTTATTGGATCAAAGCCATAATATCTCGGTAATCTCTCTACCACTAGCTCTTTTATCTCTTCTAAAACTTCTTTTGGTGAATTCTTTGTTATAAAGAAGAAATCTTTGTCTTTCTCATTAAAAATGGGAATCAGACCATTATTTATTCTATGTGCATTTACTATTATCATGCTTTCTTCATCTTGTCTAAAAATTTCATCTAACTTAACAACTTTGATTATGTTTGAATTGATTATATCCCTTAATATGTTTCCTGCTCCAACCGATGGAAGTTGATCTATATCTCCCACTAATATAAGTCGTGTCCCAAGTTTTATGGCCTCCATTAAATTGTTCATAATTAAAATATCAACCATGGATGCTTCATCCACTATGATCAAATCACTTTCAATTGGGTTTTCTTCATCTCTTAAAAAATTGAATCCCTCTTCTGTATATGATATTTCTAACAATCTGTGTAATGTCTTTGCTTCATACCCCGTAGATTCCTTAATTCTTTTAGCTGCACGTCCAGTTGGTGCTGCTAATACAAAAGTTTTGTTTTCCTTTTGATAAATCTCGATTATAGCTTTTATAATAGTCGTCTTACCTGTCCCGGGCCCACCAGTCAAGACAACTACACCGGTATCTATAGAACTTTTAATAGCATCTCTTTGCTTTTTAGCAAATTTTATATTGAATTTTCTTTCAATATCATTTATTTCTTTTTCTACATCAATATCTATATCATCTAATTTTATATTGCTTAATTCTACTAATTTTCTTGCTATATTATTTTCAAACGTATTGTATGGAGCATAGTAAATAATATCTTCTTCATCGATCTTCATCTTAACGAAATTATCAGCAAGCAACAAACTTTTTAGTTCATCTATAACTTTACCCTTTGGCACTTCAAGCAAATGCTCTGCTCTTTTTATTAACTCTTTCTCAGGCAAATAGGTATGTCCATCTGCTATTGCTTCATGCATAATATAGTTAAGCCCTGCCTTTATTCTGTAAGGTGAGTCCATTTCAATTCCTATTTTGTTTGCGATTTCATCTGATATCTTAAATCCTATTCCTCTTATATCTTCAATAAGTCTGTAAGGATTCTCTTTAATTAATCTGACTGTTTCACTGCCGTATTCTTTATAGATTTTTAGTATTTGATTGGTTGAGATATTGTATTCTTTAAGTTCTACTACAATCTGCCTTATTTCTCTCTGTTCTTCAAAAGCTTTCATTATCTTTATTAGTTTTTTCTCGCCAATTCCTTCCACTTCTAATAATCTTTGTGGATTATACTGAATTATATCCAATGAATCTTCCTTAAATCTGTCTACTATTTTCTTTGCAGTAGCTTTCCCAATATGAGGTATCAGTCCAGATGATAAATAGCTTTCTATTCCATTTAAAGTAGATGGTAATTTCTCCTTTAGGCTAGTAAATACAAATTGTTCTCCAAATTTGTCATGATATATAAAATTTCCTTCTAACTCAACATATTGATCATTTTTTATGAAGAAAGTCTTGCCTACAAATGTCACTGGGCCATCTGATGTATTAAGCCTTCCAACAGTATATCCATTTTCTTCATTTCTAAATATTATATCTTCAACATTGCCTTCTATAAGCATAATTTACCTCCAGATTAACCTCAAACAATATCTTTACTACTATATATTATACAACAAAGACGAAAATAAATCCCTCTCAAAAGGGAGGGATTTATTTAAAGAGCTTTTCTTAAAATTTCTGCTTTATCAGTTTTTTCCCAGCTTAAGTCTAAATCAGTTCTTCCGAAATGCCCATAAGCTGCTATTTGCCTATAAATTGGCTTTCTCAAATCCAGATCGCGAATAATTGCTGCAGGCCTTAAATCAAAATTTTCTTTAATAAGTTTCACTATTTCCTCGTCACTTATTTTACCTGTTCCAAATGTATCGACATTTACAGATAGTGGATGTGCAATTCCAATAGCATATGCGACTGCAACTTCGCATTTGTCGGCAAGCCCAGCTGCAACTACATTTTTTGCTACATATCTAGCCATGTAGGAAGCTGACCTATCTACTTTTGTTGGATCTTTCCCAGAAAAAGCTCCACCGCCATGCCTTGCATATCCACCGTAAGTATCCACTATGATCTTTCTTCCAGTAAGCCCAGCATCTCCCATTGGTCCGCCGATGACAAATCTCCCTGTTGGGTTTACATATATTTTAGTATTATCGTCAATCATACTTGGCGGTACTATTTCAGAAATTACATGTTCAATAATGTCTTCTCTGATTTGTTCTAATGTTACTGCTGGCGAATGTTGAGTCGAAACTACTATATTCTCAACTCTTACTGGCAAATCGTCATGATATTCGATAGTGACTTGAGTTTTTCCATCTGGTCGCAGATAATCAAGTGTTCCATTTTTTCTAACTTCAGCTAATCTTCTTGCTAATCTATGAGCAAGTGAAATAGGCATAGGCATAAGCTCAGGCGTTTCGTTACATGCATAGCCAAACATCATGCCTTGATCACCAGCACCTATTTTATCTAGTTCATCACTTGATAAATTCTCTTTCAACTCTAAAGCTTTGTCAACACCTAATGCTATATCTGGTGATTGCTCATTTATAGATGTTAAAACCGCACATGTATCAGAATCGAAACCATATTTAGCCCTAACATACCCTATTTCTTCTACGGTTTTTCTTGCTATTTTAGGTATATCTACATAGCAATCAGTAGTTATTTCTCCTGCTACTAATATTAGCCCTGTTGATGCGATGGTTTCACATGCAACTCTAGCATTCGGGTCTTGCTTTAATATTTCATCTAATATCGCATCTGAAATCTGATCGCAGACTTTATCTGGATGGCCTTCAGTTACAGATTCAGATGTAAAATACCATTTTTTCATTTTATTCCTCCTCGAAAAATTATATATTTAAAGCCTTTCCAAAAGGAAAGGCGCTTTTAAAAAAACGACCTCATCTTCCAGAATTCATAAACTCTGCAGGAATTAGCACCTTTAATAGGTTGCCGGGTTTCATTGGGCCTGTCCCTCCACCACTCTTGATAAGGCATCAAGATATTCAATTCACAAAGCATATAATAGCACAGTTACTCTAGTGAGTCAACAATAATTATTCTATTCTATATTCTGAGTGAATCTTTTATGATAATGTCTCATTATACCATTTATGATTATGTCCCAAAAATATAAAAATATTGTATAATAAACTTCTGAATACAAAAATGAGGTGATGACATTTAAAAAGATTGAGTTAAACATGAGAGAACAAG
>JAHDQA010000015.1 GCA_018434075.1 Tissierellaceae bacterium | reverse complement strand
AATAGTTAATACTCCATCAATAGTTTGGTTAATAACCCTAAGTCTTGTTATTTCCTTTTGGGTCATATTAAAAATCTCCTCTCTCATACTGACATTTTATCAGATTAAATTTAATATGACATTATCATAGAATATTTATATATTTTTTTGCAAAAAAATATAAAAAATTTAATATATTTATTTCATGATGATATGATCAGATATTTAATACTTTAACAAAAAAATCTTTAACAAAAAAATATAAATAAATCTATTGACATTATGAAACCGGTTACATAAAATAAACATAACGGAGGTGTTCAATTAATTGAATATAGATTATTTAAAAAAACAAATTTCTGAAGATTATTTCAAACTATATCCTCATAGAGAACAAGATTTTGAGGAACTTTTAGATGAAATATTGAAGTACCATACCTATATGAAAGACGATTTGTTTATAACAAAGTCTCCAGAATGGATACATTCGCCTAATACGATAGGAATGATGTTGTATGTGGACTTATTTAATGGTGATATAGATGGTCTACTAAACAAAATATCTTATTTCAAAACTCTTAATATCAATTTGTTGCACTTGATGCCTTTAGTAAAATCAAGAAAAGGTGATAATGATGGAGGATATGCTGTAAGCAATTATAGGGAGCTTAATCCTAAGTTAGGGGACATGAATTCATTTGAAAATGCAATAAAAGTTTTTCATGATAATGGCATTCGAATTTGCATTGATTATGTAATTAATCATACTGCTGATGATCATGAATGGGCTATTAAAGCAAAATCCGGAGATAAAGAGTATCAAAATTATTATTTTATGTATGATGATTACACTATTCCTAAACAATATGAGGCATATTTAAATTCTGTTTTTCCCAAAGTAGCACCGGGAAACTACACTTATGTTGAAGAAATTAATAAATGGGTTATGACAACTTTTTATCCATTTCAGTGGGATTTAAATTATAGAAATCCTAAAGTATTTAAAGCTATGGTTGCTAATTTATTGTTTTACGCTAATCTCGGAATCGACATGATTAGACTTGATGCGATTCCATATATATGGAAAACATTAGGAACTTCATGCAGAAATTTACCAGAAGTACATATCATATTGAGAATATTTAGAACTATATTGATGGAATACTCTCCTGCTACAGTACTTCTTGGAGAATCTATAGTGGCACCAGAAATAATCGTAAAATATTTTGGAAACGACTCTAAATTAGAATGCGACTTACTTTACAACGCATCTTATATGGTTGAAATATGGAATTCTTTAGCAACGCGTGACGCTCGTCATATCCAAAATATGCCAATTTACAAAGGCAATAGATCGACTGAATGGATAAATTATGCTAGGTGCCATGATGACATTGGCTGGGGGTTAGATGAAATAAATTTAAGAAGGCTTGGATTTGACCCACTTGCTCACAAACAATTTCTTATCGACTTTTATTTGGGTAATTTTCAAGATAGCTTTTCTATTGGTGAATTATATGAATATGACCCAATAACGAAAGACGCTCGCAATTCAGGTACACTAGCCAGCCTTTCTGGTCTTGAGAAAGCTTTACTGGAAAGAGATAACTATAAACTAGAATTAGCTCTAAAGAGAATTAATTTGATAAATGCCCTAATTATATTTAGAAAGGGTATTCCAATGATATATAGCGGAGATGAAATTGGGTTATTAAACAATTATGATTATAAAAAGGACGAAGATAAGAAGCATGATTCAAGGTGGTTGCATAGACAAAAGTTTGATTGGGGAAAATTGAACAACATTGATAAATGCGATGCTTATGAGTATTTTATTTTTAACAACTTAAAGAAAATTATTAGTACTAGAAAAGAAGTGCTGGTAAACAATAGAATAATTGAAGAAAATATAATTTACTCTGATAATATACACGTATTGATTATAGAGCAAATAACAGAAATTGATGACGAAAATTTAATATTGATTTTTAATTTCTCTGAAGATAGGCAAATAGTTGAAACTCAGCAGCTTAAGAGACAAGGAGTGGAAAAACATATGGTTGAATTAATACAAGGAAAGGAGTTGAATTTTACAAACGAATATATACAATTAGGACCATATGAATTTTTAATATTAAAGGAAAAAAATAGTTGCAAAATTGAAACCGGTTACATATAATGTAATTAAGGTTAATAAAGTAGCACATTCAATTATTAAAGGGGGATAATGATGAAAAAGAGTTATTTAGTTTTATTTATGAGCTTAGTGTTAACGATTTCACTTTTATCGGGATGTACAACATCAAACAATGGAGATGATAAGTCAGTTGTGATTTATCAAAACAAAGTAGAAATAGGTGAACAACTTACTGCATTTGCTAAACAGTATGAAGAAGCAACAGGCAATAAGATTATTGTTAAGACAACTGGTGGAGATACACCTTATCAAGACAGCTTAAAGGCAGAGTTTCAATCAGATAGAGAACCAGATATTTTTGTAATCGAAGGAATGGGTGGTTATAATACTTGGGGATCAAAAATTATAGAATTTACAGATGATGAATGGATTGATTTAACTGATCTTGAATTTACCGTCGATGGTAAAGTATATGGATTTCCTGTATCTGTAGAAGCTTGGGGTTTAGCTTACAATAAAGACCTACTAGAAAAAGCCAATATTGATCCTGCTACTTTAACGAATATTGACGCATATAAAGATGCGTTTGCAAAAATTGATGCAATGAAAGATGACCTAGGAATTGATTCTGTGGTAGCTATGGCAGCTGGACCGGATATGAGATGGGTTACTGGGCTTCATAATTTTAATGGATATCTTTCAGCAGGCCTTCCATACGGAGATAGAACAGTTTTAGACAAGTTAAATAACGGCGAAGCTGACATGCAACGTTTGACTGAATATGCTGATTGGGTTGAATTATTATTCAAATATGCTGATAAATCAGTCCTTCTAACTGGAAATTACGATTCTCAAGTTGGCCAATTTGCAACTGGTAAGTCTGTGTTTATCCATCAAGGCAACTGGATAGATCCTTGGCTTGTTCAAAATGGTGTAGATTTTCCAATGGGTTTTGTACCTCATGCTTCTGTAAGTGGAGAACATAATGCAATATTTATTGGAGCACCATCATTTTATGTAATCAATAAAGATAGCAAAAATATAGAAGTAGCAAAAGACTTTTTAAATTATATGGCAACAACTGAAGAAGGCCATAATTATATGGTAAATGAGGCAAAAATGGTTCCTGCCTTTAACAATGTTACTATAAAACCAAGTACTCCATTGTCAGCTAATGTTACTGAATGGATGGCTAAAGAGAATGGAGCTTATACTTGGCTTCAAAATGATATGCCTGATGGATTTGGGATGGGTACTCTTGGACTAATCTATGAAAGTTATGCTAAGGGAGACATTGACAAACAAGGATTTATTGATCAAATACAAAAGGCAATTGAAGCATTAAAATAACTATGAAAGGGCAATATTGCCCTTTCATATATTTATATAAAGAGGTGTAACCATGAAAAGACAAACTAAAGATAAATTAGTATTCTGGCTATTTGTATCTCCAGCTTTGATTTCTTTTATAATTGTAGTAATAATTCCTTTTTTCATGGGAATATATTACTCGATGACTGATTGGCAGGCAGTTCCTGGAGTTGCAGTAAATTGGGTTGGTTTGAATAATTACAAGGCAATGTTTTCAGATTTAAAATTTCAATACTCACTAATCAGAACCTTTATTTTTACATTCATAAGTGTAATATCTATAAATGCAGTAGCTCTAATATTTGCTTTCCTAGTTACACGGGAGATCAAATTTAGGAATTTCTTTAGAGCAGGCTTTTTTGTTCCAAATCTCATAGGGGGATTGGTACTTGGATACATTTGGCAGTTTATATTTAAGAGTGTAGTTCCTCAGATTGGAGGTAGCTTGGGAATAGATTTTATAGAAAATTTATTGATATTGGCAGATCCAGATTTGACATTATTTGGGCTAATAACTGCTTATACATGGCAGTATGCAGGATATATAATGATGATTTATGTTGCGGCACTCTTAAATGTACCTCAGGAATTACTTGAAGCAAGCGAAATAGATGGGGCTAATTCATGGCAAAAGTTTAGAAGCATTACTATGCCTATGATAGCTCAAGCATTTACTATAACTTCCTTTCTAACACTTGTAACATCATTCAAACAATATGATATTATAGTAGCTTTAACAAATGGTGGGCCGACAGACATATTTAAGGGTGAAGTAGTTAACTCAACTGAACTATTAGCAGTTCATATATATAATGTGGCTTTTAAATACAATAATATGGCTGAAGGACAAGCAAGAGCAGTAATTTTCTTCTTACTTCTTTCAGTTATATCTATAGCACAGGTATACAATAATAAAAAGAAGGAGATTGAGATGTAATGATTACAAAGAAAAATATTACAAAAGTATTGCTTGGTTTGATTACGCTGATATTGTTTTTAATCGTTTTGTTTCCCTTTTTTATAGTAATAATAAATTCAGCAAAATCTTCACTTGAAATTATTACCAATCCTATAGCGCTTCCAGATAGATGGGGACAATTAATTGATAATATAGTTAACATATGGACAAATCCAAGTATAAACTATGCTTCAAGTGTCTATGCATCAACTATAATAACTGTTTTATCTTTGCTCTTTATATCTGTTTTTTCGGCAATGGCTGCATGGGTACTTGTAAGGACTAAATCGAAACTGTCTAATTTTATATTTTTGATTTTCATTAGTGGACTAGTTATTCCATTTCAAGTGGTAATGTTTCCGCTAGTATCCTTATTTAGAATTATAGGAAATAACTTAAATATACAATTGTTGAGGTCTTATCAAGGTATGATCTTTGCGTACATTGGATTTGGAGCACCACTGGCAGTTTTTATGTTTCATGGCTTTATTAAATCAATACCTTATGAATTAGAAGAAGCAGCATTAATAGATGGGTGTTCTAAACCAAGAATATTCTTTTCGATTATAATGCCCATATTAAAACCTATATTTGTTACTATCTGTATACTAAATGCTATCTGGATTTGGAATGACTTTTTGCTACCATCATTAATATTGGGAATAGGACAACCATTACAAACAATACCTTTAGCTATATCAGCATTTGCTGGTTCATTTGTTAAGAAATGGGATTTGATTATGACAGCAGCACTAATGGCAGCTGCTCCAATAATCATCGGCTTCTTATTTGGGCAAAAACACATAATAAAAGGCATGGTATCTGGGTCTATTAAGTAGTTATAAAGGAGTGAAATGATGAAACTGACGATTAGAGAGATCGCTGAGGCAGCAGGTGTATCAAAAGCAACTGTATCAAGAGTCATAAACGATTCTGATGCAGTTAGTGAAGAAACTAGGAAAAAAGTACTAGAAATCATAAAAGAAACTAATTTTAAGCCAAGTTCAGTCGCGAGAAGTTTGTCAATGAAAAAGTCACATCTGATTGGGATTATACTTCCGGATTTATCAAACCCAGTATTCTCTAAAATAATCGCAGGAGCTGAATCTTATATTAGAAATAAGGATTATTCATTGTTAATCACGGCTACTGACTTTGATATTGACATGAAGATAAAGCATATTAATATCATGAAGGATAAGGGTGTGGATGGTCTAATATTGGTTACGGATCACGGGAGTGAAGAATTTCAAAAGACATTGATTGAATTTGAAAAGCCAATCATAATGATAGGTTCAGATAGTTCTTTGCCTTATATACCGACAATAAAAATAGATAATTATAAAGCAAGTCAAGATGCTACTCAGTATTTAATAGACCTAGGGCATAAAAATATTGCAATGATAAGAGGGCCGCTTTCAGATTATCATTCAGGGAAACAAAGATTTCTGGGTTATAGGGATAAGCTAAATTGTTATGGGTATTATTCTGAACGGTTGGTTGAAGAAGGCTGGTATACATTTGATGATGGGTATTCTGCAATGGAGGCATTGATAAAAAAAAGGAATTTGCCGACAGCGATTTTCTGTGCTTCTGACTTACTTGCAATTGGAGCAATCAAGTGTTGTATAGAACATGGCATAAATGTACCAGATGATATTTCTTTTGTAGGATTTGATGATGTTGACATAGCAAGAATGTATAATCCATCTCTTACAACAATTAGGCAACCATTTGAAGAACAGGGAGATTTAGCAATAAGGATAATGATTGATATGATTGAAAAAAATCATTCACTTAACAATGAAGAAGATGAAAAATTTATAACATCAATGAAATATCAGCTTATAGTGAGAGAAAGCACAAAAAATATAAAGTAGGTGTGATATGAGTAATATTCTTTGTATAGGCGAAATGCTAATAGACTTTATTGAAGAGAAGCCTTCACTAGTAAAAAGATTTACATTAAATCCTGGTGGAGCTCCTGCAAATGTAGCCCAAGTAATAGGAATACTTGGAGGAAAAGCTTTTATTATGGGGAGTGTAGGAAAGGACAGTTTTGGAAATGAAATTGAGAATGTTTTGATTAAAAACAATGTATCTAACAAATATTTAAGAAAAGTTGAAACTCCAACAACAATTTCATTCGTAACAATTGACGAAAATGGTGATAGAGATTTTATTTTTTACAGAGGAGCGGATAAAGATTTCGATTTATCACAAATTGAATTAAACGAATTCGCTGATTTTGATATAGTTCATTTTGGCTCTGCAACGGCATTATTAGAAGGAAAATTAAATAGTAGCTATCAAAGATTATTGGAAATAAGCTTAAAAGAAAATAAATTCATATCTTTTGATCCCAATTATAGAAACTTCTTTTGGAACAAAGAAAGGGAAAAATTTAAGAATTCTATTATGCCCTTTATTCAAAAATCAGATTTAGTTAAATTAAACGAAGAAGAACTACAAATAGTAGCAGAAAACGAATCCACATCTGAAGCGATAAATATATTGAGAGAAAGATTTAATACAACTTTTGCTGTAACACTTGGTAAAAATGGGAGCATAATTTTCAATAAAAATTATGAAATAAATATTGGAGCTGAAAAAATCAAAGCTATTGATACTACAGGAGCTGGAGACGGATATATAGGTGCATTCCTCTATAAAGTTGCTCAATTTGAAGATAAAAAAATGATATTGGCAGATAGGGATGAGATAATAAAAATCGCACATTTTTCAAATGATATCGCAGGGAAAATTTGTACTAGATATGGAGCTTTGACAGCTCTAATTGATTGATAGGAGAGGTTGTATATGGCAAATGTAAAATTAATAAATGTAAATAAAAAATATCCTAATGGGTATCATGCAGTTAAAAATGTTAATTTAGATATTGAAAACAAAGAATTTATGGTTTTGGTAGGACCATCTGGTTGTGGAAAAACAACCACATTGAGAATGATTGCTGGGCTTGAAGAAGTAACCGAAGGGGAAATATACATTGGAGATAAAATGATTAACGATGTTTCTCCTAAAGATAGAAACATAGCTATGGTGTTTCAAAATTATGCACTTTATCCTCACATGAGTGTTTATGACAATATGGCTTTTGGTTTAAAGCTAGCTAAAACTCCAAAGAAAGAAATTAATGAAAGAATCAATTGGGCGTCAGAAATCCTTGGCATAACAGAACTTTTGAAAAGAAAACCAAAACAATTATCTGGTGGTCAAAGACAGAGAGTTGCCTTAGGACGTGCAATAGTTAGAAAACCGCAAGTATTTTTGATGGATGAACCTTTATCAAATTTAGACGCAAAATTAAGAGTTCAAATGAGAGCTGAATTAATTAAATTGCATCGAGACCTAGAAACTACATTTATTTATGTTACACATGATCAAACAGAAGCAATGACTATGGGAACAAGAATATGTGTTATGAATAATGGAGAAATACAACAAGTAGATGATCCCCGTGTGATTTATAATTCACCAGCAAATTTATTTGTAGCTGGATTTATAGGGGCTCCGCAAATGAATTTCTTTGATGGGAACATAGTAGATGGCAAACTTTTAGACGTATATGGAGTTAAATATGAATTATCTGAAAGACTAAAACAATGTGTGAAAAATAAATCTCATGAGAATTCTAGAGTAATTGTTGGAATTCGCCCAGAGGATGTATTTATTTCCGAAAACGGAGAAGGATTAAAGGCAGCAGTAGAATTTACTGAATTATTAGGTAGTGATCTCAATATATATTTTAGACTGGATGGCAAACAATATGTTTTAAAAACTGACCATACTTCAAACTTAAAAATAGACGATGAAATAAACATAATATTTGACAAAGAAAAAATACATCTTTTTGATGTAGAAACACAAAAATCACTAGCTTATTGAAGGTGAGGCTTATGTATAGATACGAGGAAAAAAATTATGATCCATTATCACAATTAAAAAATGAGAGTATATTTATGGTTGGAAATGGATATGTGGGAGTTAGGGGAGCATTTGAAGAAGGATATCCTTCTGGAGATAGTATCAGAGGAAGTTATATAAATGGACTTTATGATAGAGTTGAAATGATTCATGCAGAAAAAGCTGTTGGATTACCTAAGGAATATGATAAACAGCCTAAAATAGCTGATACCCAAACCTGTATTGTTTATTTAGATGGAGAACCTGCGCAATTAGTTAATACTAAATATAAAAACTATAATAGATATATAGATTATGATAACGGGGAAACAGTAAGATCGTATGAATTTATTACGCGAAGCAATAAAAAGGCGTATCTTAAATTTAGAAGATTGGCTTCTTTCGTTTACTATAATGTAGTAGCCTATAAAATAGAGGTAATATATGATGGAGAAATAGCTCTATTAAGCGTGATAGATGGAGATGTGACAACTTATGCAGATCCTAATGATCCTCGAATAAGTAGCGAACAAAAACAATTACTGAAAGTTAAAGATTTAGGTGAAAACGCAGATATTAGTTATTTACTCATGAATACAAGTAATACAAATTTGAGTCAAGCGACAATTGTTAAACATATCGTTTTGTCAGAAAATGAATACGCAATTGAAAACTCAATAAAAGAAACAAAAATTGAAACAATGATAACATCAAATTTTCATTTAACACTTGATAAAGTTTGTGTTTTTACTGATAGCTTAAGGTATGCAGATCCATTGAGATCAGCAAATGACATATTAGAGCATTTGTCATATGAAAATTACGAAACACTATTAGAAATACAGAAAAATTATTTACGCGATTTTTGGCATAATTCTGGCATTAAAATATATGGGAACGAAAATGATCAAAAATCGATTAGATTTATGCAATATCAATTATTACAAAATGTAGGAATTGATCCTTATTCTAACGTTTCGGCAAAAGGTTTATCTGGTGAGGGGTATGAGGGACATTATTTTTGGGATACTGAAATATATATTTTTCCCGTTCTTGTAGCAAATCAACCTCAAAGAGCTAAAAGTCTGCTTGAATACAGATACAATATTCTAGATAGCGCAAGAAATAGGGCATTAGAACTTGGACATAGAAAGGGAGCTGCTTATCCGTGGAGAACCATATCAGGTATTGAATGTTCAGGATATTTTCCGGCAAGTACTGCTCAATATCACATAAATGCCGATATTGCATATGCTTTTTACATCTATTATCTATACTCTGAAGATACAGTTTTTATGGTAGAAAAAGGCTTAGAAGTTATTTTTGAAACTGCGAGAATATGGTTACAAATAGGAAATTTTTCAGGAGATGTTTTTCATATTCATGAAGTAACGGGACCAGATGAATATACAGCAATAGTAAGCGATAACTATTACACAAATATGATGGCTAAGTTTAACTTAGAGAAGGCTTATGAGCTATATAATTATTTTTCTGAAATTGAAAATGAAACTATTTCAGAAAAATTTAGAGTTTTAATTGAAAAAATCAATTTATCCGAAGAAGAAATTAATTTGATGAAAAATGCATCGGATAACATTCTTCTATTATATGATAACAATCTAGGTGTTTATTCACAGGATTCTACTTTTTTGGAAAAACCATTGTGGGATTTAGGCTCTGATAAGAGGCCGTTATTGCTATATTATCACCCGTTAACTATATACAGATATCAAATTTTGAAGCAAGCAGATGTAGTATTAGCTCATCTTTTGCTTGAAGAGTATGCAGAGCTCGAGAAAATGGAAAATAGTTATAAATATTATGAAAACATAACAACTCACGATTCTTCTTTATCTTATTGTATCTATGGAATAATGGCTAGTAGATACGGATTTCTAGAGAAAGCTTATAATTATTTTATACAGTCTGTTTCTTTGGATATACACGACACTCACCAAAATACGAAAGATGGATTGCATTTGGCAAACATTGGGGGTACGGTTTTAAGTGTAATTCAAGGATTTGCTGGTTTAAGGTTAAGCGAAAATACGTTAATCCTTAGACCTAGTGTACCGCAGCAATGGCAAGGATATAATTTTAAAATTAACTATAAAGATTGTATAATTGAAATAGATGTAACTAATCAAATAAATATAAATTTACTAGAAGGAAATGAAATAACAATTAAAATATATGGACAGGAGTATTTAATTTCTAACGGCAACAATATTAATATTCCATTGCAGAGAGGAATGTGCCATGATTAAATTTAGTGGAACTGTATTTGATTTGGATGGTGTTATTACAGAAACCTCAAATGCACATTATGAGGCATGGAAAGAATTAGCCAATGAATTAGGATTTGATTTACCAAATGATGTACTCGACAAAATAAGAGGTATTCCAAGAATGGAAGCACTTGAAATTGTTTTGAGCTATAATGATAACGGTATTTTGTTAGATGAATCCAATAAAAAGAATTTAGCTGAAAGAAAAAATGAGATATATCTAGATAAGATAAAGAATTATTCTAGGAGAGATTTAAACGATGGAGTTATTGAATTACTTAATTTGCTAAAAAAGAATAACAAAAAAATAGCTTTAGCATCGTCTAGTAAAAATGCTGAATTTCTACTTAAAGCTTTAGAAATTTATGAATATTTTGACGCTGTTGTTGACCCAACTAGTGTTAAAAAAGGAAAACCTGATCCTGAAATCTTTATACGGGCTTGTGAATTAATAGAACTTGAACCCAATGAATGTATTGGCATAGAAGATTCCCAGGCTGGGATTGAAAGCATAAAAAGTGCAGGTATGATACCAATAGGAATTGGTAAACACCTCAAATGTGAAATAAAATTTGACAATATATTAGAATTTTATCAGTATTTATTGGAATTTCAAACACATGAAGATGATTAATTTGACTTATATTGGGAATATAATAATATATAATAACATTAATATTAATATACACTTATAGAAGGAGTGTTATATGTGCAAGATAGTGAATCGAATATAATAGGAAAACTTATACTAATTTTGTTCTTAACCTTAATAAATGCCTTTTTTGCCGCTTCAGAGATGGCAATTGTATCAATAGATAAGTACAGACTTACTAGTAAAGCTGAAGAAGGAGATAAAAAAGCAATTCTAATACTTGATATTTTACAAGAACCTTCAAAATTTTTATCATCAATTCAAGTAGGTATTACTTTTGCTGGATTTTTTTCATCGGCTTCTGCAGCTGTTAGCATATCAAAGTTATTGGGAGATTTTTTAGTTAAGTTTTCTATACCTTTTGCGCAAGATCTATCGTTTATTATTATCACTATATTGCTGTCATACATAACTCTAGTTTTTGGTGAGCTAGTACCAAAAAGAGTTGCTCTAAAGAACCCTGAAAAGTTTGCAATGGCGGTTGTCAAACCTATTTCTAGTTTTTCAAAGATTATGAAACCATTTGTAAATTTTTTATCATTTTCTACCAATAAAATATTGCAGATTATAGGATTTAATCAAAAAGACATTGAACAAAAAATTACGATTGAAGAAATTAGCTCATTGATAGAAGTTGGGCATGAACAAGGTGTTATTAATCCGATTGAGCGAGATATGATAAAAAGTGTAATAAGTTTTGACAACAGCAAAGCGTCTGAAATAATGACGCCTAGAACAGAAGTTTTTATGATTGACATTGATGACAACCTTAGAGATTATATTGATGAATTGTTAAATCTCAAATACTCAAGAATACCAGTATATAAAGGAGATATTGACAATATTATTGGGATTTTGTATTTGAAAGACTATTTACTTGAAGCATACAAGCATGGATTTTATGACGTGAATTTAATGGAAATATTGAGAGAACCATATTTTGTACCTGAAAATAAACCTATAGATGAACTTTTTATCGATATGAAAAGAAAGAAGATCCATATGGCTGTATTAATAGATGAATACGGAGGCTTCTCAGGAATTGTTACAATGGAAGACTTACTTGAAGAGATCGTGGGAGACATTGATGATGAATATGATTTTGATGAGCCTGACATTTTACAATTGTCAGAAAGAATATATATAGTTAGGGGCTCAACTTCTATTAAAGAATTAAATAATACATTAGACTTAAGTATAGATGATGAAAATGAATTATACGATACAGTAGGGGGATTTTTAATATATAAATTGGGCTATATACCTGAGGAAAACACTAAGCTATCTATTGCTGATAATGATGTTGTCTTTACAATAGAGGAAATAAAAGATAAAAAGATAGAGAAAGTAAGAATAGAAATATTAAAGCAAATGGAGAATAACACTTCAGAGACTAAATAGTCTCTGAAGTGATTTTTTTTAATTTGTGTACTAAAAGGTTTAGAGTTATTTATTCGAAATTTAGTTTTCTATACAAAAATAAAAGCGTTTAAAATAGCGATTAGTCAAACGATTAACAAACATTTCAAAATAATCAGAAAAATATATAGACAAATTCTATTATTTATATTAATATATTCCCATAGCAATGTACAACTATAATATATGACAGTGATAAATACTTATTAAGACCAGCTAATTAAAGTCAATAGATTTTAGCAAAATAATATTAAATATTTTTTTGAAAAACTAATAATAAAAAAATGCACACCTAATAAACCAATAATTATTGGTTTAAAAAACGAAACTATTATTTCAAATTGTTCTT
>JAHDQA010000058.1 GCA_018434075.1 Tissierellaceae bacterium | reverse complement strand
GAGAGAATTGATATCACAGACATCACCTATATGATAAGTGATGTTTTTTCCTATCACTTTTGGTGTTTCGCCAGGTAGAAGAAGTCCAGATACCTCATAATCTAATTCAATTAGTTTCCTAATAATTGTACTCCCCAAGTGCCCAGCAGCTCCTGTTACTATATATTTTCGAGTTTTTGTTTCCTGCGAATATATATTCATTTTGCTGGACTCTCCTTTCACACCAATATTAAAGTTGTATTACAAGATTATTATATCGTTGTGATCTTTGGTTTACAATTAATTAATCAGACAGACCTATGAGCAATATTAGAAGTTCATTTGAAATAGATGTTTCTTTGAAATATAATAGTTTAATGGAGTATGTAAAGCAACACTTGTTAAACAGATTATGTAAAAAGATAAAGAAAGTCTTACAACTTAAAAAATAGAAAAATCATGTATTTACTAGGCTTTAATTACGTATTAGTTGAAATAGCCAAAGAGATTTGTTTTGGATGAGTTGATAAAGAAATACCTGGTACAAAAATTGAAGATAAAAGGAGATGACAAATATGAAGAGATTTTATTTATTAAGCGTGCTAATTATTTCTATCTTTATAAGTTTTCTTACGGGTTTTTATGTAGGCCATCATAATGATTTAAAAGATAGAGCCGCAAGAAGAGAAACATTAATTTCATTTGCAATAAGCAAATTAGAGGATCTAAAAGTAAGCAATGATGAGAACGTTTTAGATGCGTTAACTAGCAATATATATGCAGCAATACAATTTACAGATGATTAAAGACTTTCCTCTGCGTTAACTGAGTTATGGAATGCTCTAATTTTCAATGGAGAAAATTTATCTGGGAAAGAAGATGATTTAATTAAATCCCTTGAAAATGCAGACCCTGTTGTAATTAATGATTTAGCTCATAGTATTAGACAGTAAGATTTCACTCTATTTAACTTAAATTTATATATAGTGATTTATATCATAAAGCTATCATCATACATTTTAAATTAGATTAGGTAGCGATTAATAATCTGAATAGATTATCAACAAACATTATCATTTAATTCAAACTTATGTATAAATAGTATTTACATATATTTGTATATAGTGTTGTTTCTCTAAATATAAGAGTATATAATATAAATTGGAAAATAGAATTATATGTAATTTATTTAAATTTTCTCATTTATAGGAGGGATAAGATGAGAGTATTAGAAGGCTTAAAACCAGAAAGGGTATTTTATTATTTTGAAGAATTAACTAAAATACCTAGATGTAGTTATCACGAAAGAGAAGTTAGTAACTATCTAAAATCAGTTGGAGAAAAGCTTGGTCTCGAAACAATTCAAGATGACCATCTCAACATCATAATCAGAAAACCTGCTACAAAAGGATACGAAAATTCAGTAGGAGTTGTATTGCAAGGTCATATGGATATGGTATGCGAAAAAGAATCAGATTCGCCTCATGACTTTTCTAAAGACCCTATTGAATTAATTGTAGATGGAGACTGGATTAAAGCAAATAAAACCACTTTGGGAGCAGATGATGGATTAGGGGTGGCAATGGGATTGGCATTAATTGAAGACGATACTCTTGAGCATCCTGAATTGGAATTATTAGTAACAGTGTCAGAAGAAGTTAACATGGATGGCGCAATAAATTTATCAGATAAAGTTTTAAATGGCAGAAGATATATAAATCTTGATTCGGAAGAAGAGGGAATACTCACTATGGGGTCTGCTGGTGGAGAGACGATCGAAGTAGAGCTTCCTTTGAACTATGAAAATAGTGATGAATACATTGAATACACAGTTAAAGTGACAGGGTTAGTTGGAGGACACTCAGGAATTGAAATTCATAAACCAAAAGGAAATTCAAACAAAGTATTAAATCAAGTCCTTGAGGAAATATCTAAAATATCCGATTTAAGGATCATTGAAATACATGGTGGAACGAAAGATAATGCAATTCCTAGAGAAACAGAAGCTAAAATAGGTATTAAAAAATCAGATGTTGAATCAGTGGAAAAAGCATTAGATAAAATAAAATCAACAGTGTTAGAATTAAATAAAGGAATCGAAGGGAATATAACTATAGCCATAACTAGGTCTGCAGATGTAAATAAAGTATTATCTAAAGAAAGTACTGAAGCTATCATGAATCTAATCAGGGATATTCCTACTGGAGTGTTTACAATGATTCCAGATAACCCTGAAATTGTTGAAAGCTCTGATAATTTAGCGAGAATTGACACTAAAGATGATAAATTTATCATGATAGTTTCGATGAGATCTTCCTCACAAAAATCTATGGATGATCTTAGAAATAAAATCGTTTCGGTAATTGAAAAGAACAATGCAAATTACAAGATAGTAAATCAATATCCTAAATGGGAATATAAACCAAAATCTGAATTAAGAGATACTGCAGTGAAAGTATTTAAAAACATGTACAACAAAGATATGGAAACAACTGTCATTCATGCAGGACTTGAATGCGGTGTAATTAATGAGAAGTATCCAGATATGGATATTATATCTATTGGTTCGGATTTAGAAAAAGTCCATACTCCAGAAGAAAGAGCTTCAATATCTTCTGCACAAAGAGTATATGAATATTTAAGAGAATTATTGAAAGAATTAAAATAAATATAAAAATAGCTTAAAGTTTTCTTTAAGCTATTTTTTATGTGCGCCCAGCATGGGCGTAAACTAGTCGGTGAAAGTCCGATACGGGCTTGGTAATAGGAACAGTTAGATAAGAGTAAGAGTGTCCATGGTTATGCGGAATCTTAAGGAAGCTAGAGGCAAAGTCCTTAACCGACGAACAGAAATCACATCAGGGTGAAGCAGAGTGGATGAGTTTGCATATCAAAACAAAGTCTAATACTACCATATGAATGAAGCCTATCTAGCGGTGCTGGGGGTTGATCAATTAATTAATTATTTATCTTTCAATCTATTAATAATAAAATTCATATTCTTTTATCAAAAACACCTTTACGATATTTTTTATGTATTCCATAGTATTATTTCTCGCATCATCATAACTTATTTGATTTCTTAGTACTCTCTTTAGCATTCCTTCAAAGATCAATAGAGTCATGTCATTTAGCTTTTCCGCATCTTCTTCTCTTATAAAGCCTTCTTCAACGCATAATGACACTGTTGTTTTTCCTCTCTCGGTAATATCGCTCTTAAGCAACATGGTTGTAATATTTTCGTCAAATTTTACTAAATCTTCAGGGAAATACTCGTAATATTCATCAACATAGTGTTCAAAATGCTTATCAAGATTAGGGAAGAATATAGCATTGTATACTTCTGGCTTATCATAAGCAAAATCACAGAAACACTCCCAAACTTTAAGAAATATGTCCATTGCATTTTTTGCATCAGTTAAATAAAGTTTTAACGCAACCGCATAGTCTTTTAAACTCCTCATAGCAGTATAAAAGAGTAAATGGTCAAGATTTTCGAAATAATTATATAAAGTGGCACTATTGAACCCAGCTTTTTTAGCTACATCTCTAATTTTAACACTACTGAAACCAGATTCTTCTATTATTTCCTCCGCTGCATTTATAAATTTTAACATCATATTTTTCTTTTGTGATTTTTTATCTCTCATAACATCACCAATTAGTAATTTTAGAATATCTTAACATAAATATGGTTATCTTACAATTTATATTGTTATATTGTGCTGTAATTAATCACAAATAATCGAATATTTAAAAATTCAATACAAATTAAATAAATATTTAAAAATTTCATAATAATTATTGTAATCTAATCGTGATTATGATAATATAATTTTTAACAAAGATAATCATGATTATTATAAAAGGGAGTGAAATAATGAAATTAGAGATTGGTAATTTTTATGTTAAAGATGTTCTTTTTGGCGAGGAGACATCTTACAAGGACGGCATACTCACTATCAACAAGGAAGATGCTTTAGCTTTTATCAAAGAAGATGAGCATATCACAGATGTGGATATTGAGATTGCTAAACCAGGAGAAAATACTCGTATAGTTCCTGTGAAAGAAGCTGTAGAACCGAGAGTTAGACCTGATGGAAGAAGCACTTTCCCGGGCGTAACAGGGGAATTAGAGGCATGTGGCAATGGGAGAGTACATGCGTTAAAAGGCGTTAGTGTATTAGGTGTTGGCATGCATTATGGTAGCTTTGGCGATGGATTAATTGACATGGGTGGAGAAGGTGCGAAGTATACTTTATTCTCACAATTAATTAATATTTGCATAGTAGCTGATACCGATGAAGAATTTGAAAGATTTGAGCAACAAAAGAAAAACAGAGCGATCAGATGGGCAACACATAGATTTGCCGAGTATTTAGGAAACATTGTCAAAGAAATGGATCCAGAAACAATTGATGTATTTGAATTAGATCCTATACTAAAGAGGGAAGAAAACGTTTCTAAATTGCCTTCAGTTGTCCTAGTAATGCAGCCACAATCACAGATGGAGGAATTGGGTTATAATGATTTAGTTTATGGATGGGATATGAATAAATACTTACCTACTTTCATGCATCCAAATGAAGTTCTTGACGGAGCATTGATTTCAGGAAGTTTTATGCCAGCCTCATCGAAATGGTCAACTTACGATTTTCAAAATTTCCCTACCATAAAAGAGTTATACAAAGAACATGGAAAGAGCATTAACTTTTTAGGAGTCATAATGTCAAATTTGAATGTTTCTCTAGAACAAAAAAAGAGATCTTCTATATTTGTAGCACAAATGGCTAAATCATTAGGCGCAGATGGCGCGATTGTCACAGAAGAGGGGTATGGTAATCCTGATGCGGATTATATTATGTGCATAAGAGCTTTAGAGGATGTAGGTGTAAAGACTGTAGGAATAAGTAACGAATGTACTGGAAGAGATGGTGCAAGTCAACCTTTAGTGACATTAGATGAAAAAGCGGATGCTTTAGTATCCACTGGAAATGTTTCCGAATTAATAGAATTGCCAAAAGCAGACAGAGTCATTGGCGAGTTGGAAGCACTTGCTAGAGACGGATTGTCTGGAGGATGGAGTTATGATGAAATTCTTGGGCCTTCTGTAAGAGAAGATGGCTCGATAATTATGGAAAACAATGCTATGTTCTGTGGAGATGGAATTTCTGGCGGGTCTATAAAGACAATGAAAGAATTTTAGGAGGTGTTGAGATGAAAAAAGCAGTTCATTATATAAATCAATTTTTTGCTGGCATAGGTGGGGAGGAGATGGCAGATTATAAACCTGAGATTAGAGAAGGGCTCGTAGGACCTTCATTAGCACTAAACAGCATGATAGATGCTGAGGTAACGCATACTATAATCTGCGGAGATAATTTCATGGGAACTCATACTGATGAAGCAGTTGAGGAGATATTAAAATTTCTAGAAGGTATTGATTTTGATATTTTTATAGCAGGGCCAGCTTTTAATGCGGGTAGGTATGGTGTTGCGTGTGGTACAATATGTAAAGCAGTTAAAGAAAAGTTCAATGTTGAAGCTATAACCTCAATGAATGAAGAAAATCCTGGAGTGGATATGTTTAAAAAAGATATATATATCTTCAAAGGGGGTAAATCAGCAGCTAAACTTAGAGATGATGTAAAGAAAATGGCTGATTTTGCAAATAAAATTCTAAATGGCAAGAAAACAGGTTCAGCTGATGAAGAGGGCTTCTTTGAGAGAGGTATAAGATCTCAAGTATGGCTTGATGATAAGAAAACTGCAGCAAGAAGAGGAGTAGAAATGCTCATCAAGAAGTTGAACAATGAAGAATTTGTCACAGAGCTTCCTATTCCAAAACAAGATAGAGTAGATATAGCACATCCAATAAAAGATTTGTCAAAAGCTAATATTGCACTTGTTACAACAGGAGGAATAGTTCCCGTAGAGAATCCAGATAGAATTCAATCTGCCTCAGCAACAAGATGGGGTAAATACGATATTTCGAATTTAGAAAGACTAGAGTCCGGGGTGTATAAGACAATACACGCAGGGTTTGATCCTGCTGCTGCAGATGCGGATCCTAATGTTATTTTACCACTGGATGTTATGAAAGAGTATTTAAGAGAAGGCAAGATAGGAAAACTTCATAAATATTTTTATAGCACAGTTGGTACTGGAACAACTCAAAAAGAAGCTAGCAGAATGGGAAAAGAAATAGTCGAAGAACTTAAGAAAGACAAGGTTGATGGAGTTATATTGGTTTCAACCTGAGGTACTTGTACTCGTTGCGGAGCAACGATTGTAAAAGAAATAGAGAGAGCAGGAATTCCTGTAGTTCAAATGTGCAATTTAGTTCCAGTAGCATTGACTGTTGGAGCAAACAGAATAGTTCCAACGATATCAATTCCTTATCCATTGGGAGATCCATTAACTCCAAAAGAACAACAATATAAATTGAGATATCACAGAGTAGGAGTAGCTTTAGATGCTCTAACTACTGAAATAGAAGATCAAACAGTATTTAAAGTTAAATTTTAAATAGGGGCTTTAAAAGCCCCTTGAATTCTCTTAAAAAAATGGATAGGAGAGATATATTATGGAAAGCGCAAAAAAGAAGGACAATGCTGTTTTTTATATTTCTTTAATTTTAACTATAGGAATTGTTACATGGAGTATAGTTAATCAAGATAATTTTTCTAGATTTGCAAATTCACTTTTAAACTTTCTAACTAATAAATTTGGGTGGCTGTATTTGACATCGATGTTTATTTTTGTAATATTTGCTGTTGTTTTAGCGTTTAGTAAATATGGAAACATTAAACTTGGGAGTGAAGATTCAAAGCCTGAATACAGTACAAAATCATGGTTTGGAATGCTATTCGGAGCGGGAATGGGCATTGGATTGGTATTTTGGGGCGTTGCGGAACCTATTTCACATTTTGTAAAACCAGCTAATGGGATAGAAGCAGGTACTGCTCAAGCTTTTAACTTTGCTATGAAAGCGTCTTTCATGCATTGGGGGCTTCATCCTTGGGCAAATTATAGCATAATAGGTTTAGCTTTAGCATATTTTCAATTTAGAAAAGGCAAACCCGGGTTAATAAGCAGTATATTCATACCGTTATTTGGAGAAAAAAGAATAAATGGCCCAATAGGAAAGACTATAGATATTTTGGCAGTATTTGCAACTGTAGCTGGAGTTGCTACATCACTTGGGTTAGGAACTATGCAAATTAACAGTGGTTTGAATTATTTGTTTGGTATTCCTGAAACAAAATTAGCGCAAATTGTCATAATCGCTGTTATAACTGTGTTATATATATGGACAGCTGTAAGCGGAATTGATAAAGGGATTAAATTTTTAGGCGATTTGAACTTGGTATTGGCTTTTGCACTTTTGACATTGACTATATTGTTGGGGCCAACTCTAAAAGTCATCAATTCATTCACAAATGGCATTGGGCTTTATTTAAACAATTTTATCTCAGATAGTCTTCACATAGAAGCGATGGGGGATAATTCTTGGACTAACGCATGGACTATTTTTTATTGGGCTTGGTGGATTGCCTGGGCACCATTTGTTGGGACATTTATTGCTAGAATATCTAAAGGAAGAACTATAAGAGAGTTTATAGGTGGAGTAATGCTAGCACCAGCTCTGGTTTCTATAATATGGTTTGCAGCTTTTGGCTCAATGGGAATGAATTTACTTGATAAAATAGGCTTGGAGGGTTTATCTTTAGCTGTTGCCAATCCTTCCACAGCACTTTTTAAAGTTTTCGATTATTATCCGCTCAGTACAGTATTATCAATGATAACCGTGGTATTATTGGGAACATTTTTCATAACTTCTGCTAATTCAGCTACATTTGTTTTAGGAATGCTATCATCACATGGTGATTTAAATCCTAGTTCGAAAAAACAGTTTATATGGGGAATTGTTCAAGCATTACTGGCAACTTCATTGCTTTTAGCAGGAGGATTGCAAGCGCTACAAACCGCATCCGTAGCAGCTGCATTCCCATTCATATTTGTAATGCTTCTGGCAATGGTTTCACTTGTAAAAGCTTTAAAAGAAGAAAAGATATAGGTTAACCTATATCTTTTCTCTATACACAATACCATAAATCAAGTAATTGAGTCCTGCTACCAATAGAATAAGACCTATTAAAACAGAAACTGTTACCCAAGTGATCAGAGGATTAAGTAGTAACAAAACTCCAAAGAGCAACAATAAAATATTCATTACAATACTTGTTGAATAAATAGCTGGACTAATTTTTTTATAAAATCCAACTGAGAAGAAATTTTGTATAGCTTCAACTATAAACCAGATAGCTACTGCATAAGTTAAAATATTTATAGCAAATTCAGTCTTAAATAACAGCAGTATTCCAAATAAAGTTAATAAAATGCCAAAGAACAACATAAACTTAGATCTGAAATTAAACTCTTCTCTTAAGTTCCAATAAGCTATTATCATCATAATACCTCTGACTACACTGACTGCTCCGATAATAATTGCCAAAGTAGCAACTGTAGCTAAAGGATTTACGAAAGCCGTAACACTGGCTACTATCATAATTAATCCACCGATAATGTAGAGAAAATTTCTCTTTGTCATAAAATCCCTCCTTGTACAATATAGTTATAATCAAATTACAGTTTTCCACTGTAATAATTATCAATTTCTTAAATAATAATATAGTCTTCTTTTCTAATCATTAAATACATTTCTTTGGCTTCTCACCCTAGCCATAAAGCCAGTTTAATTTGGCCTGAACCATGAACAATATTGTATAATTAATTTATGGATTTGGAGGTTGATGCAATTCCTCCTAGGACGCCTTTATGCGACTACCTGTAAAAAAGAGTATCTATCCATTCTCATAAGATTACATTATTTGGCTGGT
>JAHDQA010000044.1 GCA_018434075.1 Tissierellaceae bacterium | reverse complement strand
TATAGGTAAAACATCTCTTAAAATGAATTAAAAGCCTTTTTCCAATAAAACAGTGTAAATATATTTTCAAATTCTAATAGTGACATTTTCATTGAATAAAACTTTATACTTTTACATGACATTTTCACTGACTATTGACAGGGGTAATTTGTTAATTTTTTATTATATTTCTTAACCATATAACGAATAAATATTATATAAAAACATATTGTGTTATAATTAGTCTTAATATGAAAACACGACTATGGCAGGTGAATAGAATGGAAAAAGTAAAAGGGAGTATATTTTTACTGCTAACTGCAATTATATGGGGTACATCCTTTGTATCACAGAAATTAGGCATGAACTATGTGGAACCTTTTACCTTTGGTGCTTCTAGATTCCTCCTAGGGGCTGTAGTGCTTCTTCCTTTAATATTCCTATTTAATACTGCTAAAGAAAGAAAAAGTGAAGAAAAGATTGAATATGATAGGAAGGACCTAATTACTGGAGGAATACTCTGCGGCTTTGCCTTGTTCTTTGGTGCTTCATTACAACAATGGGGCTTAGTATATACAACTGCTGGAAAGGCTGGCTTTATTACTGCACTTTATATTGTGCTGGTGCCTATTATTGGTCTATTCATGAAAAAGAAAGTGAAAGCATATACTTGGCTGGGAGTAGTGCTGGCTGTTATAGGCCTTTATCTACTTACTATTAAAGAAGGCTTTTCTATGGAAATAGGGGATGCTATAGTCTTGGCAGGTACCCTATTTTGGGCTTTGCACATTATAATTGTAGATTTTTATACAGCTAAGACGGAAAGCTTAAAGCTATCCTGTATGCAATTTGCTACAGCAGGTACATTATCCTTATTTGCAGCTTTCATATTTGAAAAGCCAACTATAAGAGCTTTAATAGACTGTGCTGGCCCCATAGTCTATACTGCAGTAATGGTGGTAGGAGTAGCTTATACATTGCAAATAATAGGCCAGAAATACACAAGCCCCACAGTGGCTTCACTAATAATGAGTTTAGAAGCTGTGTTTTCGGCCATATGTGGTGCCCTATTCCTAAATGAGTCTATGACCACAAGAGAAATTGTAGGCTGTGTTTTAGTGTTTATAGCAGTAATACTGACACAAATATATCCTAGGGAAATTGCTAAAAGGCAGGATACCTCTTCAGAAAAAGTTAAATAGATGAATAAAGCTCCAACTAAAAGCAGGCTAGCAAATATAGGCTCTATAATTTTTGGTGTTGGTGATTAAAACCAGCACCATTTTATTTACAAAAAAAGCGGTTCTATAATAAATGTTGGGGTGTAAATAAAATGCATCCCAATTTATCCTTTTTTGCAAAAAATAAAGCACTTGTGAAATAAATCTGCTAAAATGTAGGTACCTAATACTACACTTAGAAAGGAGATTTATTCACAAGTGCAATACTATTTTATCAATAATTTACTAAATTTAAAAGATGTAATTATAAATAAAATTTCTAACGAGGATAATTCTTAGTGTAAAATAATTGTTGGAGAAATAATAAAAAAATATAGAGAATGATCCTCGATTTGATATAATGTAATCGTCAAAACTACAAAAAAGGAGGATATTCTCTATGAATAATATTATACAATTAATAGCAGAGAAAG
>JAHDQA010000133.1 GCA_018434075.1 Tissierellaceae bacterium | reverse complement strand
TTGAATATATTATATTTTACAACGAAAAAAGATTTCAAAAAAGACTAAGATGCATGGCTCCTTTGGAATATCGAAACCATGCATCCGGATGTGCATAGAGTTTAATTAAATTACCTGTCTACTTGACAAAGGTCGGTTCAAAAGACTAGTTTTTTTATTTATAATTTTTTTATTATAGTATAATGTATATAAAAATGTAAAGGAGTCATATAATGAATTACAAAATAGAAGAAGGAGTAAACAGCTTAGTCATAACAGGATTAGAAGACTTTGATCCTAAGCATATATTTGAATGTGGACAATCATTTAGGTGGAAGAGAGAAGAAGATTTAAGCTATACAGTCATAGCAAAAAATAAATTAATTAATATAAAGAAAGTAGAAGATACTGTAGTTGTAAAAAATACGGATTACGATGAGTGGATAAACTTTTGGCATTCATATTTTGACTTAGACAGAGATTATTCTACTATAAAGAACAATTTATCACATGATGAACATTTATTAAAAGCGATAGAATTTGGAAGTGGAATGAGATTATTGAATCAGGATCCATTTGAAACTACGATATCTTTCATCATATCATCCAACAATCAAATACCTCGCATAAAAAAATCAGTTGAATTAATTGCAAATGACCTTGGGACTTTAATTGGCAGCTTCAATGGAGATGATTATTATAGCTTTCCAGATGCTTTAACCATAGCTGGATTAAGTGAAGAATACATTAAAGAAAAATATAAAGTCGGATTTCGCGCAAAATATATTTTTGAAACCTCTAAGAAAATAGCAAGCGCAGAATTTGATTTGGATGAAATTTGGAATTTGCCATATGAGATCGCTAAAAAAGAACTGATGAAATTACCAGGTGTTGGGCCAAAAGTAAGCGATTGTATATTGCTTTTCGCATATAAAAAGCAAGAAGCTTTTCCAATAGATGTCTGGGTCAACAGAGTTATGAAAACACTATATTTAGGTGATGATGCCTCGAAAAAGGACATAGAAGAAGCTAAAAATGAATTATTTGGGGATATATGTGGCTATGCGCAACAGTACCTATTCTATTATGCAAGGGAATTGGGCATTGGAAAATAAACGGAATATGGAGGTATAAGATGTTAGGGACTATTGTAAATTCTATAACAATAATCATTGGTTCAATTATAGGAATATTGCTGAAAAAAGGAATTAAAGAGGACTATAAAAACACAATAATGGATGGCATCGGCATAAGTGTCTTGGTTATTGGAATTTCAAACGCATTGGAGTTTGAAAATCTTGTAGTCGTGATTGTTAGTATTGTTATAGGTAGTATTATTGGTGAGCTGATCGACGTAAATAAAAGACTAAATAACCTTGGAGATAGGTTGCAATCAAAGTTTAAAAATGAAGAAGGAAATTTTTCTAAAGGATTTGTGACTGCATCTTTAGTCTATTGTGTGGGAGCAATGGCAATAGTCGGCTCAATACAATCCGGTTTGTCAGGAAACCATGAAACTCTATATGCCAAAGCTGTTCTTGATGGAATCACAGCAATTGTATTTGCTTCTACATTAGGCATTGGCGTAATGTTTTCAAGTGTAGCAGTATTTTTGTATCAAGGCATAATTACACTGTTTGCAAGTTCTGTAAGCTCTATATTGACTACAATAGTCATCAATGAGATTTCTTCAGTTGGTGGAATTTTAATCATGGCAATAGGAATAAACTTATTAGGTCTAAAAGAAATTAAAATTGCTAATATGCTGCCTGCAATAATAGTGCCTCCCATATATTATATCTTGCTATCCTTATAGCTTTTATGAGAAATTAAGAAAATTAAAGCAAAAACTAGATATATAAAGAAATAACGAGGAAATAGCGGAAAAACGCTCAAAAAACCCTAAAATACATACTTGATTAGCTATTTAAATATAGTTATTATTGTATTAGATGTTAGCACTCAATTAATGTGAGTGCTAACAATATGAGCACGAAAAATATGATGGAGGAGGAGTAAAGATGAGTTTAAAACCACTTGGAGACAGAGTTATAATTAAAAAGATTGAAGCTGAGGAGAGAACAAAGAGCGGTATAGTTTTACCATCAACTGCAAAAGAAGAACCATCAATGGCAGAAGTAGTTGCTGTAGGTGCAGATATATTAAATGATGAAAAGAAAAAAGATCAAATCAAAGTAGGAGACAGAGTAATATTCTCAAAATATGCTGGAACAGAAGTAAAATTAGATGGACAAGAATTAACTATATTAAAATTATCTGATATATTGGCTGTGGTTGAATAATAAAAAATTTACTACAAGGGAGTGTTGGAGATGGCAAAAGAGGTTAAATTCAATGAAAATGCAAGAAAAGCAATGGAAATCGGAATCAATAAACTTGCTGATACAGTAAAAGTAACACTTGGACCTAAAGGAAGAAACGTAGTATTAGAAAAAAGCTATGGTTCACCAGTAATAACAAATGATGGCGTTACAATCGCAAGAGAAATTGAATTAGAAGATAAATTTGAAAACATGGGAGCACAATTAGTTAAAGAAGTTGCAACAAAGACTAATGATGTTGCTGGAGATGGTACAACAACAGCTACATTGCTAGCACAAGCTATAATAAGAGAAGGATTGAAGAACGTTGCAGCTGGAGCTAACCCAATGATCATTCAAAAGGGAATTAGAAAAGCAGTAGAAAAGGCTGTAGAAGGGATAAGAAGCTATTCCGTTCCAATCGAATCAAAAGAAGCAATTGCACAAGTTGCATCGATTTCAGCCGCTGATGAAGAAATAGGACAACTGATAGCAGACGCTATGGAAAAAGTAGGCAATGACGGCGTAATCACTGTAGAAGAATCTAAATCTATGGGAACTACTCTTGAAGTAGTAGAAGGTATGCAATTTGACAGAGGATATGTTTCAGCTTACATGGTAACTGACACAGAAAAAATGATAGCTGAATATGAAAATCCATATATTTTGATCACAGACAAAAAAATATCAAGCATACAAGAAATATTGCCAATACTAGAAAAAATAGTACAATTAGGTAGACCACTTGTGATTATCGCTGAAGATGTTGAAGGCGAAGCAATGGCTACATTGGTAGTAAACAAATTGAGAGGAACATTCAATTGTGTAGCAGTTAAAGCTCCTGGATTTGGAGATAGAAGAAAAGAAATGCTACAAGACATCGCAGTATTAACTGGTGGAACAGTTATTTCTGAAGAACTTGGATACGACTTAAAAGAAGCTACAATAGACATGCTTGGTAGAGCTGGAAAAGTAAAAGTAGACAAGGAAAATACTGTTATAGTTAATGGAGAAGGAAATCCTGAAGAAATTCAAAATAGAATAAAACAAATAAGAAGTCAGCTTGAAACTACTGAATCTGAGTTTGACAAAGAAAAGCTTCAAGAAAGATTGGCTAAATTAGCTGGAGGAGTTGCAGTAATTCAAGTTGGTGCTGCAACAGAAACTGAATTAAAAGAAAGAAAATTGAGAATAGAAGATGCATTAGCAGCTACAAGAGCAGCAGTTGAAGAAGGAATTGTACCAGGAGGAGGAACTGTCCTTGTAGACGTAATTCCAAAAGTAGCAGAATTGTTAGACTCAACAGAAGGCGACGAAAGAACAGGAGTTAAGATAATCCTTAGAGCACTAGAAGAACCTGTAAGACAAATTGCTACAAATGCTGGATTAGAAGGTTCTATTATAGTTGAAAAGGTAAAAGAATCTGAACCTGGAATTGGATTTGATGCATTGAAAGAAGAGTATACAAATATGCTTCAAAGAGGAATAGTTGATCCAACTAAAGTAACTAGATCAGCTTTACAAAATGCTGCAAGTGTTGCTTCTATGATACTCACAACTGAAGCAGCTGTAGCTGAAATACCAAAACCAGAAACAATGCCTCCAATGGGCATGGGTGGAATGGACGGAATGATGTAATTTAAAAAGGTCACCTTATAAGGTGGCCTTTTTATGTTATAGTATAAATATTATGACAGGTTGACAATGAGCTAAAAGTAGGTTATGCTTTTAACAAAGATAGTATGGGGTGATTGTGTGGAAAGAGAAGTAGAGCTTTTAAAAGCATTAGCTGATAGCAGTAGACTTCAAATATTAGACATGTTGTCATGTGGGCCTATGTGTGCTTGTGAGATAATGAAAAGACTTGATTTGACGCAACCGACAATTTCTCACCATATGAAAATTCTAACAAGCTCTGGACTTGTCGATGTTAAGAAAGACGGGAAATGGATGAATTACTCAATTAATAAGGATTCAGTCAATGAAATAATAAACTACATAACATATATCACAAATCCTAAAGACGATTGCATATGCAAGAGAATGATTAAATGACTTTGTTAATTTCATAATTATTTTATTAAGATTAGCATCTGCTAATCTTTTTTGATTAATCGCAAAGAACAATATTTTAATATGCTTGACAAACAAAATTGAAGTTGTTAAATTAGAAAGAAAAACTTAAATAGTTTATTGGAGGGATTATTAAATTGGAATTTATTGGAGAGGGTTTAACTTTTGACGATGTGCTATTGCTTCCAGGGAAATCTGAGATACTTCCTAGAGATACAAATGTCAAAACTAATTTAACGAAATCTATTCCTTTGAACATTCCGTTGATGAGTGCAGGAATGGATACAGTAACTGAAGCTAGAATGGCTATAGCTATGGCTAGAGAGGGCGGTATAGGAATTATCCATAAAAACATGAGTATAGATAGGCAAGCCTTGGAAGTAGACAAAGTTAAAAGGTCAGAGCATGGGATAATTACAGATCCATTCTATTTATCTAAAGATCATTTAATTTCTGATGCTTTGGAATTGATGGAGCGTTATAGAATATCTGGTGTTCCGATTGTTGACGAGAATCACAAATTAGTTGGCATATTAACCAATAGAGATATTAGATTTGAGAGAGATACAAGTAAGAGGATAGACGAAGTAATGACAAAAGACAATTTGATTACTGCAAACAACTCTGTAACTATGGACGAAGCATTAGAGATAATGAAAAAATACAAAATTGAAAAACTTCCAATAGTGGATGATGATTATAAATTGACAGGGTTGATTACTATAAAAGACATTGAGAAATCCATAGAATTTCCAAACTCTGCTAAAGATGCGAAAGGAAGATTATTAGCGGGAGCTGCAGTTGGCGTAACCTCAGATATGATGGAGAGAGTAGCGGCTCTTATAAAAAGCAAAGTAGATGTTATTGTTCTTGACACAGCCCATGGACATTCAAAAAATGTATTAGATGCAGTGGCTAAAATTAAGAGAGAATATCCAGATTTGCAAGTGATAGCTGGGAATGTAGCAACAGCGGAGGCAACTGTAGACTTGATAAAAGCAGGCGCTGATGCAATAAAAGTAGGGA
Organism: Tissierellaceae bacterium; assembly: GCA_018434075.1. Classification (GTDB taxonomy): domain Bacteria; phylum Bacillota; class Clostridia; order Tissierellales; family Tissierellaceae; genus Soehngenia. The sequence continues at coordinate 9,358 of JAHDQA010000133.1, read as the reverse complement.
TTGGGCCTGGATCTATCTGCACAACTAGGGTAGTAACAGGCGTCGGAGTTCCACAAATCACTGCGATAATAAATTGTGCAAAAGCAGCGAATGACTATAATATTCCTGTTATTGCAGATGGCGGGATAAAATATTCAGGAGATATAACAAAGGCTTTAGCTGCTGGAGCAAGTGTGGTTATGGCTGGATCTTTATTCGCAGGAACAGATGAAAGCCCAGGAGAAGAAGTTCTATATGAAGGAAGAAGATATAAAGAGTACAGAGGAATGGGCTCGATGGGTGCTATGGACTCTGGAAGTAGCGACAGATATTTCCAGACAGAGACTAAAAAATATGTTCCTGAAGGAGTCGAGGGAAGAGTTGATTATAAAGGAGCGCTATCCGATGTAATATATCAACTAATTGGTGGATTAAAATCAGGAATGGGATATGTTGGCGCAAGGAACTTAGAGGAATTAAGGTTGAAATCAAAGATGATCAAAATTTCTTCTGCGACACTTATTGAAAACCATCCACATAACATAAGTATAACAAAAGAAGCCCCAAATTATCAAAGAGGACAAAAATATTAGAATTATATGAAACTATACAAATTTATACAATTGTAGTACAATAATTGTATAAATTACAAAAATAAGGTGATTACAATGAAAATTGGCATAGATGTTGGTTCGACAACGTTAAAATGCGTAGTATTAGACGATAGGAATAAAATGATTTTTCATTCATACGAAAGGCATTATTCTCAGATAAACGAAAAGACAGTTTCCTTATTGGAACAATTAAAAAGTGAATTTCCAGATATAAACAGAGCCTCGATAGCTATATCAGGCTCTGCAGGCATGGGATTGGCGCAAAGACTAGACATTCCATTCATTCAAGAGGTTTATGCCACGAGATTAGCTGTAATGAAAGAGATTGAAAATCCTGATGTAGTTATAGAGCTTGGTGGTGAGGATGCAAAAATACTGTTTTTGTCAAATGGAATGGAAGTGCGAATGAACGGTTCTTGTGCTGGCGGTACAGGAGCTTTCATAGATCAAATGGCTACATTGATGGGAATTACTCTGACTCAAATGAATGATTTAGCAAAATCATACAATAAGATATACACGATAGCTTCAAGGTGTGGAGTATTCGCAAAATCAGACATACAACCTCTTTTAAATCAAGGGGCAAGCAAAAACGACATATCATGCAGTATATTTCAAGCTGTTGTAAACCAAACAATTGGAGGATTAGCACAAGGTAGGCCTATTAAAGGGAAAGTGGTTTATTTGGGTGGCCCTCTTACATTTTTCTCTGAGCTTCGAAAGAGATTTGATGAAACATTGGGATTGATAGGGATTTGTCCTGAAAATTCACTGTACTTTGTTGCATTGGGAGCAGCTTACAGTTCGGAGAGTGCGCTGATTTCATTAGATGAGTTGATTTCCAATATAAGAAATGTTAAATTCACTACTCGGGCAAGTGGTGCAAAGAGGTTGTTTAATTCCGAAGAAGAGTACAATGAATTCAAACTAAGACACGACAAAGACAAAGTCGATTACACTGATCCTAAAAATTACACTAAAGGAGCTTATCTAGGGATAGATGCAGGTTCCACAACTATTAAAGCATGTATTATGGCAGAGGATGAAACGATATTAGATAGTATGTATTCACAAAATGAGGGAAATCCTGTACCAATTCTTAGAGAATTTTTGATTGATTTCATGACTAAGTATCCGCAGATTGAAATACTAGGATCTGCAGTTACTGGATATGGGGAAGAGCTCATAAAAAATGCATTTTCTATTGATTTAGGCATTGTTGAAACTATCGCTCATTACACAGCTGCTAAAAAATATAAACCAAATGTTGATTTTATAATCGACATAGGTGGGCAAGACATAAAGTGCTTTAAAATAAAAGATGGATTAATAGACAATATATTTCTTAATGAAGCTTGTTCTTCGGGTTGTGGATCTTTTTTACAGACTTTTGCTCAAGCATTAGGTTATGATATTGCAGATTTTGCAAGATTAGGTATATATTCACAAAATCCAGTAGATTTAGGGTCAAGGTGTACTGTTTTTATGAATTCATCAGTTAAACAAGCCCAAAAAGATGGTGCTACAATAGCAGACATATCCGCAGGACTTTCTATCAGCGTTATTAAAAATGCTTTGTACAAAGTAATAAGAGCATCAAATGCTGATGATCTTGGAGACAACATTGTAGTACAAGGTGGTACGTTCTATAATGACTCAGTCTTGAAAGCTTTTGAAGATGAGCTTGGTAAAAATGTAATTAGACCTAATATATCAGGTTTGATGGGTGCATATGGTGCAAGTTTATATGCAAAATACAATGTGAAAGGTAAAACCAGCACAATAAGTTTAGAAGGATTATTGAATTTTGAACACAGAGTAAAAAGTGTTATATGTGGCTTGTGTGAAAACAACTGTACTCTAACTATAAACACATTTGGAGATAACCGTAAATTTATTGGCGGAAATAGATGCGAAAGACCAATAAAAGGCAAGACAAAAGAAGAAAAGTACAATATGTACGATGAAAAAAGGAAATTATTAGAAAGTTATAAACCTATTCCAGGTAAAAGAGGCAAGATAGGATTACCTTTAGCTTTAAACAACTATGAGTTGCTTCCATTATGGCATACGATATTTACAATGTTAGGCTTTGAAGTAGTAACTTCTCCTTTTTCTAACAGAGAACTCTATACTAATGGACAGCACACTATACCATCAGATACAGTTTGCTTCCCTGCAAAGCTTGTGCATGGACATATTGAATATTTGCTAGATGAAGGTATAGATGTAATATTTTACCCTTGCTTGACATATAATTTTAATGAAAAAAAGGGTGATAATCATTTTAACTGTCCAGTAGTTGCATATTATCCTGAAGTAATAGCAGCAAATGTAGAGAGGACAAAAGATGTCATTCTTATTAATGACTATATTGGGCTTCACAATAAGACATCTCTCATAAAAGGACTTTATAAAGCATTAAACAAACATTTTAACGACATCAATCAGCAACATATTAGATTTGCGGTGGAATGTGGAATGAGAGAATATAAACTCTATCTCAATAGGATAAGAAAAAAAGGCGAAGAATTTCTTGATTTATCGATGAGATTAAATAAAAGAGCTATTGTACTTGCAGGCAGACCTTATCATTTAGACCCTGAAGTAAATCATGGAATTGACAAGCTGCTTACTGAGCTTGGTGTTATAGTTTTATCAGAGGATTCTATAGCACATCTAGGGAAGAAAGTTGAGACAAATGTATTAAATCAATGGACATATCATTCAAGGCTTTACACAACAGCTCAACTGATTTCCAATTATGACAATGTTGAACTTATTCAGTTAGTATCATTTGGTTGTGGATTAGATGCTATAACAAGTGATGAAGTAAAAGAAATATTGCAAGAAAACGGCAAAATTTACACACAAATAAAGATAGATGAGATAACTAATCTTGGAGCAGTAAAAATAAGAGTTAGAAGCTTATTAGCTGCACTAGATCAAAGGGCAAAAGAGGGTGAACAAGTTGAGCAGGAAATATGATAGAGTTGAATTTACAAAAGAAATGAAAAAGGATTTCACAATATTGTGTCCAAACATGGCACCAATACATTTTGGAATTCTAGAAAAAATATTCAGGCTTCAAGGTTACAATTTAGTTGTCTTGAGGAATGAAGGACCAAATGTAGTTGATGAAGGTCTAAGGACAGTTCACAATGATACTTGTTACCCTGCTTTGCTAGTCATTGGACAAATGTTGGATGCTTTAAATTCAGGGAAATACGATACAAATAAAGTTGCTCTAATGATAACGCAGACAGGAGGCGGATGTAGAGCATCCAACTACATTCACTTATTAAGGAAAGCCTTAAAAAAGTCTGGTTATGAACATATTCCAGTTATATCATTAAACGCTGGAGGACTTGAAAAAAATAGTGGATTTAAAATCACTTACAAAATGTTAATGCAGTTAGTAGCTGCAGTAGCGTACGGCGATTTATTGATGCTTTTAAACAATCAAGTAAAACCATACGAATTAAATGTTGGACAGAGTGAAGCATTAGTGCAAGGCTGGATTGAAGAGATTGGCAGTCGTTTTGAAAGAAATGAGGCAGTAGGTGTTAAAAGCATTAGAAAAGTTTCTGAAGAAATCGTTGATTCCTTTGCAAAGATACCAATTAATAAAACCAAAAAGATAAAAGTTGGCATAGTTGGAGAGATATATGTCAAATTTTCAAGTCTAGGAAACAATAGGCTTGAAGACTTTCTTCATGAAGAAGACTGTGAAGTTATGGTACCAAGTTTGATGGGATTTTTGATGTACTGCGTTGAAAATGGAGTTATAGACTATAAATTATACGGCAATGGTCGATTTAAAAGCCGCTTGATGAAGATGGTAAATGATTATTTATCAAAAGTGGAACTGGCTACTAGCGATGCTGTCAGAGCAAGCGGAAAATTTGTTGTGCCTTCATCGTTTAATCATACAAGAGAGCTTGTAGATGGCATCATAGGATTAGGATGTAAAATGGGCGAGGGATGGCTTCTTCCTGCCGAGATGGTGGAACTTATAAATTTAGGATATCAAAATATTGTAGTCGCACAACCTTTTGGATGTTTACCTAATCACATAGTTGGAAAAGGAGTAATTGCGAATATAAAGAAGAAGTACCCGGATGCGAATATTGTCCCGATAGATTATGATCCGAGTGCTACAATAGTAAATCAAGAGAATAGAATAAAGCTGATGCTTTCAGTTGCGAAAGAGAAAATAAATGGTTTTGATTCTTCTATCTTAAATACAATTGAAGATGAAGAGGAGTTAGCTTTTAAAAAATAAATGATGCCTAGGCATCATTTATTTTTTAATAACCTCATTGAATTAGCTACTGCTAAAATAGTAACCCCTACATCTGCAAATACTGCATGCCACATTGTAGTAATACCAAAAGCGCCTAATATTAAAACTAAGAACTTAATTGAGAGTGATAAATAGATATTTTCGTATACTATTTTTCTTGTCTGTGAAGATATTTGAAATAATTCAATTAGCTTTTTTAATTCGTCGGTCATAAGCACAATATCTGAAGCTTCAATAGCTGCATCTGAGCCTAATCCACCCATTGCAATCCCTACGTCTGCTATAGATAAGACTGGGGCGTCGTTTATTCCATCTCCGACAAATACCATTTTAGAGTTTTTTGTAGATTTTCTATTCATCAACTTTTCGGCAATATCAACTTTATCATCAGGCAATAAATTTGCATAGTATGAATCTATTCCAAGATCAAATGCTATTTTGCTAGCAGTTTTTTCGTTATCGCCAGTGAGCATTATTATGTTTTTAATGCCATTTTTTCTCAACATATCGATTGTATATTTTGCATCGTCTTTTATTTTATCTGTAATCACAAAATATCCTTCAAATTTACCATCAATAGCTATATATATACTATCGCTATTTTGGTATTCTTCATCTATTTTTACACCTTTTGATTTTAGGAAATCAATTTTACCCAACAATATTTTTTTGCCATTTATCATCGCCTCAATTCCATTTCCAGCATATTCCTTGAATTCTTCGATTGATGATAAATTTATTTCTTTTTTGTAATACTCAATAATTGATTTTGCTATTGGATGGTTTGAATTATACTCTGCATATGCTGCAAAATATAATATTTCATCAATTGAGTAATTTCCGACTGTGAATACATCCGAAACTTTGAAAACACCCTCGGTTAGTGTTCCGGTTTTATCAAATACAACAGTATCTACGAAATTTAAAGCTTCTAAAAAATTACCTCCCTTTACCAGTATCCCGTTCTTAGATGCTTTTCCAATGCCAGCAAAAAAACCGAGTGGTATAGATATTACTAGTGCGCATGGACATGATACAACTAGAAAGACTAAAGCTCTGTAAATCCAATCTTTAAAGAGAGCTCCTTCTATAAATAGTGGAGGTACAATAGCAAGGCCTATTGCAAGAAAAACCACAACTGGAGTATAGTATTTAGAAAAAACAGTTATAAAATTCTCGGTAGGAGCTTTTTTTTCGCTTGCTTCCTCAACAAGCTTCAATATTTTTGAAACTGACGATTCCTTATATTCTTTTTCTACTTTAGCCTTTAATAACCCTTGTAGATTAATATATCCTCCTAATATTTCATCTCCGGTTTTTACATCTTTGGGCATTGATTCGCCAGTTAGCGCTTTTGTATCCATTGATGATTCGCCATCTATTATGATGCTATCCAATGGAACTTTTTCTCCAGGCTTTATCAGTATATAATCCCCAATTTTAACATCTTTTGGATTCACTTTTACAAAATCTTCATTTTCAATTAAATTTGCATAATCTGGTCTGATATCCATCAATTTTGCTATTGATTTTCGAGATTGATTTACTGCTTTTGATTGGAAGTATTCTCCGATTTCATAAAATATCATAACTGCAATTGCCTCTTCAAATTGACCGATTGCTATAGCTCCTAGTGTTGCAACTGACATTAAAAAGTTTTCATCAAATACTTCTCCAGCTTTTATATTATTTAGTGAAGCTTTTAAAACTCCTATTCCAGCTATTAAGTAGCTTGCTAAGAAGAACGGATACTTTAGATACTCGTTAAAAGGCAATGTAATGCCTAAAATAAAAAATAGAAGGCTTATGAATAATCTTTTTAGAGTTTTGTTACTTTCATCATACTTATCGTCTTTAATCTTAGTTGTGTTATCATTAAATTCAATTATTTTAACATCGGGTTCTATAGATGTAATTGTACTTTTTATTTGATCAATCAATTCTTCATTTTGTTCAACGCTAAATTCTACTATTAGCTTTTTATTTATGAAATTCAAAGTAGCTTTTTTTACTCCATTAATTTTATTAACTCTGTCTTCAATTTTTTGCGCACAATTTGCGCAATCTAATCCTTCTAAAACAAATATTCTATTTTCCATTGTCATTCACCTCTGTTTTTATGTCTTATATGGACAATACCTTGGCCTATTATTTCTTTGACATGCTCATCGTCAAGTGAATAATATACAACTTTGCCATCTTTTCTGTTCTTTACAAGATTACTGTTTTTTAATACTCTTAACTGATGTGAAATAGCTGATTGGCTCATATCCAGTAAACAAGCTATATCACAGACGCACATCTCAGAATCTAGAAGTGCTAGAAGTATTTTTATTCTCGTCTTGTCGCCAAAAACTTTGAAGAAATCCGCAGCCTCGCCTAAAAGTTCATCGTCAGGCAGATTTTCTTTAACTCTATTTACAACATCTTCATGAATGCAATTTGATTCACATAGAGGAATACTATTTTTTTCATTAATCATTTTATAACCTCCAATCATATATGAATGTATATTCATATGTTCATATATAATATAACTCAAACAAAAATATTATTCAAGCATTATTTGTAACTTAATTGTTACACATTTTTAATTTTATAAAGGTATAATATCAATGAAAGGAGATTCAGAGATGAAAAAGATTAGTTTATTTTTGTGCTTATTAGTGTCAACATCAATGATTTTAACAGCCTGCCAACCATTAAACAGTAGTGAAGACACTGATAATAAATATATATTAAACAAAATATTACCTAAGGAGATAGATTTACCTCTTGCAAAAGAAAGCTTAAATCAAGAGGAAACCAAAAAAATAATAGAAAAATACTTGAATTTATTGAATCAAAACTTTGATGTTGACTTGGAAAATTACGACATTGGTGATCTAGATGGTGATAGCATAGATGAGATTGTGATGTATGTCAATGAAGAATCAGGTAAAGATAACAAAGGGAAACTATTGGTCTATTCATACGATGGAGAAGGATATTTTTTGCTAGATGAAATCGAAATAAAGTTTGATAAGAAAAATATAGAACTTCGGGTAGGGAAAATATCTGATGATAAAGAAGGAATAATAATTAGCAATTTGGCTAATGATGAAACAACGGTAATATATGTCTATATTATAGACGATGGGAAACTTGTAACTGCTATAAACCCTAAAAAAGTTAATTTATTCTCCATAAATGGAAGTCCCGAAATTAAAGATGTTGATGGAGATGGAATATTAAATTTTAACATTTGTACTTATGATCCAGAATTAGATAAAAAAGAAGATTCAAAGATAGTCATTTGGTACAAGTGGGATGGCAAGGATTCGGCAAAGGTTGTAAGAAAAGACTATTTAAGTGAAGAAAGTGAAGAATACGACATAAATCAAAAATATAGTGTTATAAGCGCAAATGCTTTAACAATTGATGACTTATATAGCAAAGCAGATGAAATGACAAAAACAGAGTTTTCTGAGCTATTAAGTGAATATTTAATGCTGATTGACAGTAATCTTGAAAATCAAAATATTGAACTAGCTAAAAATATTTTTGGCACTGACAAACGCAAATACGATTATTTGTTTAATAATCATGAGTCAATAGGGATTGATGAGCTTAAAAAAAGGACAACTCTCATAGAAGATAAGGAACTGAATGACTATTTAACCAATAACATAAAAAAAGGTTATATGATCACTAAGATAGATGGTAAGTTAGAGTTAAAAATAGATTATGATTATTTTATAAAATCATTTGATGGTTCGCTTACGAACGAGATGTTAAGCTATCTAAGGATAAAAGATGCTTATGAAAACCGACCTATTACTGACGGAACTATTCTTCTAGTGGATAAAAATGAAATAGCAATGAGGTTGAGTGAAATAGAAAATTTTAGGCTAGTATTTCCTTACTCTACTTTATTAGATGAAGTACTAAATATTTATAATAGCTATTTAGACGCATTGTTGTTTTTAGATGATGAAAAAGAGAATGTTACAAAATCTGAATACAAAATAGATGCTGAATACAAAGAAGAACTAGTAAAAATAAAAGAAGCTTATCCTAAAACTTATTTTTCGGAGTTGATTGAGAGAATGTTGACATTAGTTGAAGGTATAGGCGGTGGAGCTATTACACCTACAATAAAAGATTATATCAGGGATATATTTTAAATAAAAGCACCTATTCTAGGTGCTTTTATTGTGCAATTTATTTATTCGCTCAATTAATTAATATGGAAAATTTTTAATTTTTATAGATATTCTGTAGTGATTTTGCATTAATTTATATGAAGATTTATTATATTATTAAGCATTTCATAAAATACTTAGTGTAAAATAATTGTTGGAGAAATAATAAAAAAATATAGAGAATGATCCTCGATTTGATATAATGTAATCGTCAAAACTACAAAAAAGGAGGATATTCTCTATGAATAATATTATACAATTAATAGCAGAGAAAG
>JAHDQA010000028.1 GCA_018434075.1 Tissierellaceae bacterium | reverse complement strand
TCCCTCCTATTCTTTATATTATAACATACTACGAGATAATACGAAACAAATATTTCCGAAAATTGACAAAAAAATAAAGCCTTTCCAATGGCTTCAGCGATTATTTTTTGGAGTAAGTGTCAAAGACCCGGTTTAACAGTAGCAGGAAACTAAAAGAAGATGGTATATACCATCTTCTTTTAGTTTTAAAAGATTATTGATAAGGACTATAGAATAGAGTACAATATAAATTGGGATGAAATCAAGAAATAGCAGGAGGGATAAAAATGAAGAAGGTTGCATTTGTAGGTGGGTTACTAATAGATGGTACTGGAAGAGAGCCGGTTAAAAATTCACTGGTGCTTGTTGAAGACAAGAAAATTCAATATGCTGGGTCAATGATGGAATTTGGAGAAGATTATGAGAAAATAGATATCACTGGGAAAACCATTATGCCAGGTCTTATTGATACTCATCTTCATTTTAGTGGAAATCTAACTGACGATGATTCAGACTGGGTTCTTGAACCAGTTATTCAAAAGACAATAGTCGCTGTAGCACAAGCTCGTGAAGCATTAGAGCACGGACTTACATCTGTAGGAGAAATTTCTCGTTCGGGTATACATATTCGAAATATGATTGAAGCAGGTGTCATCCCTGGTCCAAGAGTAGTTGCAACTGGACTTGGATTTTGCAGGACAGCAGGACATGGAGATTCTCATAGACTGCCATTAGAATATAACGATGCCTCTCATCCTTGGGCTGAACGTGTAGATGGTCCTTGGGAGCTTAGAAAAGCTGTGAGAAGAAGAATTCGTGAAAATCCAGATGCTATTAAAATTTGGTCAACAGGTGGAGGAATATGGAGGCACGACGCAAAGGCTGATCCTCATTATTGTATGGAAGAAATTCAAGCAGTTGTTGATGAAGCCAATATGGTAGGACTACCTGTATGGTCTCATGCTGAAGGGTATGAAGGAGCATTAAATTCTTGTAAGGCTGGAGTATCAGCTATCATTCATGGTCAAGAATTAAATGAAGAATGTCTCCAAATAATGAAAGAAAAAGATATTACATTTTGTCCAACTCTTCAATTCTTCTATGAATGGTTTACTGTATATGAACCACCATATAGACCAATTCATGACAAGTATCCAGGAAAAACTACTGCTGAAAAAGAACTAAATCGTATTATTGACAATTTGCAAAATGCCAATAAAAAGGGTATTAGAATCACAGTAGGTTCTGATTCTTTCTGTAGTAGTTTGACTCCATATGGCAAATATGCTATCACTGAAATATATACACTTAACAAATCAGGACTAACGGAAATGGAAACTATAATGGCTGCAACCCAAAATGGTGCTGAAATGCTTAAAATAGATGATATAACAGGAACTCTTGAAAATGGCAAGTTTGCTGATTTACTTGTTCTTGATGGGAATCCATTAGAAGACATTCATAATATTGCTGTTGAAAAAATGGAAGTTATAATGAAAGAAGGAGAATTTGTTAAAAGAGCATAGTGAATAAAGGCCAAAAAATATCTTAGTGCAAAGCACTAAGATATTTTTTAAAAGACAGCTTATATTTCCGATACTTTCATATCCATTATTAAGAATCTGCTATTTAAAAGAGGACTTATAGTGTTTTTACTTACGCCTCTAAATGAATTTCCAAACATATCAAAGACATTTGAAGATACATTTAGTTCAGGAAGTCTTCCTACAAATTTTTCTCCATCAAACAAAAAGGCCAATTGCACAGGAGTCCCAAAATTTCCTTCTGGCGTAAAGTCTCCACCTGAGGCCATTAGTACGAAGATTCCCATTTCACCGCCCAACAATTCCTTGGCAGTTTTTTCCGATTCTTTAATTTTCAATTCTGGAATTCCCAATGTAGGTACTCCATCATATTCGCTAGTTGCAGCTCCAGTTAAATCTAGATTATATTTTCTAGATGTTTTCTTATCTGTATAGGGTGCCATAACAATACCATTTTCAATTAGAGTATATCTATAGTCTTTATTTATAACTCCTTCTGCATCAAAGAATGGAAGGAAGGTGTCTAAAGGATTGTTGTTTTGGTACAATGTAAAGTTTTCATTGAATACCTTTTTACCTTTTTTGCCACTTAACAATGAGCTATTGCTGCCAAAGTTATTTCCATCTAAATCCTGAACAAGTTTCTTTAAGGGCAAAGTCTCATCTGTAGCAAATACAACAGGGAATATTTCTTTTTTTGGAAGATCTACTTTGTTTTTGTAAGCATTACATACATGGTTGATATCTTTTAATGCCAAAGAGCGATCATATTTTCTTCCCCAAAAACCTACAAAGCCATCCATTATGTTTACAGATTTTTTTTCTTTAAATAACAATTCCAATGAGATGACTCTATCTTTATATGATAAATCAAGGCCCTTGTCATTTACAAGCTTAATATTATATTCATTGAGGTTAAATTTATGAGAGAAATAGAAGTCGGATTGTTCTTTTCTAAGTACGCTCAACAGTTCTTCAAGTTCTTCTACCAATTTATCTTCTTCGATTATTTTTAAAGAAAAATCTTCGTTTTGTACTTTGTTTTCTTCAAGTTCATATTCATATGGGATTTTATTGTCAAGGGTAGCTTTTGCTCTTTTTTCCAATTCGGCTTCTTCATAGTTTCCAATAGCACCTGCATATCCGATATATCCGTTTTCGTATACTCTAAGTCCTGTTTTTTCAATATCTTTATGTCTAATAGAATCTATTCTAGTCTGGTTGACATTTATTGATACTTCTTTAACTCTACTTGTATATTTTTCTTTAACCATTTATCTCCACCTCCTATTGAACATTTAAATTTTTAACTCTGACGAAAGGTCCGCCGAAGCCTACTGGCAGAGGAAATTGTTCCATTTTTCCACATCCGCCCAATATAAAGCAAAGTATTTCAACTTCATCAGAAAGGCCATCTATTTCATTTAAAGTTTCCATTACATTTCCAGTGACTACTGAAATATTCACTGGCTCTGCAATTTTACCATCCTTTATATAATAGGCAAGGGATGGTGCTATTGTGAAAGTTGACATTCCAGATCCATGTTTTATGGTTTCTATATATATTCCCTCTTTGACTTCAGAGAAAAGTTCATCTTTTGTTTTATTTCCAGATTCTATATATGTGGTTGTCATTCTAACGATAGGTTCATATTCAAAATTCATTGCTCTAGCATTTCCAGTTAATTCTTCTTCTAGATAATGAGCTGTAATAGCACTGTGAAGTCGTCCGCTAAGTATACCGTTTTTTACAAGATAGGTCTTTTCAGCCTTTGTGCCTTCATCATCAAAAGGTACATATCCACTTCCACTTACATTGCCATCATCTACAATAGAAAGTATATCGCTTCCAACTTTTTTTCCTATAGCCCATTCTTTTTTCATGGTTTCATCGCCTATCATAAAGTCAGATTCACTTTTATGGCCAAAGCTCTCATGGGCAAATACTCCTGCAGCTAATGGAGATAGTACGACTGTGTATTTTCCCGGTTTGATAGGTTGAGAATTTAATAGAAAATCTTCACATTTTTTGATATAAGATTTACATTCTTCTGTTTTACCTTTTATATCATTAAAATTGGTGGAAGACTTTTGAAAACTTTCTGAAAACCTTTTCTCACCTTTAACAAATTGCATCCTTATGGAGAGACCAACAACTTGTGTATCATATAGAATTTTTGCACCTTTGCTGGAATAAAATTCTTTGTTTGTTTTTTTATCTACATAAATGGTTTTCCAATGTTTAATGAGTTCATTTTCTCGTAGTATTGGGAAGTATTCTTTTAATAAATTTTGCTTTTCATCAATTCCAATTTTAGTTACATCATTATCTTTAAATTTAATTAAATTTTCTATATTTACTTGAAATTTTGCAACAATGGGATCATCGTCTATTTTTTGATTAGGTTTTGCATAGGAAGATAGAGAATTTATTTCTTTTTGAATATTTTCTATATTTGATGTAGAACTATAATACCATCTTTCGCCATCAAATATCCTTATAAAAGCTGCTTTATAACTTCTAATTTTAGATTCTTCAATTTCTCCCATAGTGTAAATAATTTTTGTTTCATATACATCTTCTATACGGACATCTGTATATAGACCTTTTGGGAAATCAAACATAAGCATGCCTCCTTTTATATTGATAATATCATCAAATAGCATCAAATAGCATTATATCATATTGGGAGATATTAGTTTTAAATTATTATGTTATAATAAAATAAATCATGAATATAGGAAAATACTAAAGGGAGGGAGAATATGAAACTTATTTCTTGGAATGTAAATGGAATTAGAGCTTGTATGAAAAAAGGATTTTTAGATTATTTTAAGGAAGTAGATGCAGATATTTTTTGTATTCAAGAGACGAAATTGCAAGAGGGGCAGATAGAACTAGATTTAGAAGGATACTATGACTATTGGAACTATGCCGAGAAGAAAGGCTATTCAGGTACAGCTGTATTTACGAAGAAGAAGCCTTTATCTGTCAAATATGGAGTAGGTATTGAAGAACATGACAAAGAAGGAAGAGTTATAACATTGGAATACAAAGATTTTTATTTAGTCAATGTATATACACCAAATAGTCAAAGAGAACTGGCAAGACTTGAATATAGAATGGATTGGGAAGATATGTTTAGGAGTTATTTATTAGAGTTAGATTCTAAAAAGCCTGTCATTATATGTGGGGATTTGAATGTAGCCCACAAGGAAATAGACTTAAAAAATCCAAGTATAAATAGGAAAAATGCAGGTTTTACTGATGAAGAAAGAGGGAAAATGACAGAACTTTTAAATTCTGGTTTTATAGATACATTTAGATATTTCTATCCTGACGAGGAAGAGGCTTATACTTGGTGGTCATATATCACAAAAGCCAGAGAAAGAAATGCTGGTTGGAGAATTGATTATTTTCTCGTGTCTAAAGAGCTTGAAGATAGGCTTATAGCTGCAGAGATTCATTCAGATGTCATGGGCAGTGACCATTGTCCTGTAGTTCTTGAGATAAAATTAAAATAATTTTTAACTTGAATTCGGCAAGTGAATTTAAAAAAAGTTTTCGCTTGCCATTTTTATTTTCTTTATGAATAAATTTACATTTATTATGATATTTTATACCGTTAGGTCTTTTTTTGAGTATACTTAATAAACCCAAATAACATTTG
>JAHDQA010000061.1 GCA_018434075.1 Tissierellaceae bacterium | reverse complement strand
GTACATTCCTTATTAGCAGACTCTATACATGCAATATACTCCTTGCTGCAACCTATTAGAAGCTGTAAGTAGTTTATTATAATAATTGTGAAGACTGTCCTTTTGTTTTAGGACAGTCTTCACTTTGTTATTGGATTATGGGACACTGACTGTTACTTGACTGGGATAACCCAATGCATATGCAACACCGCCAGAGCTAAGGTCTATAGAATTTATATTCGAAGCATCTATAACCCGTGCTACAACAGAGACATTATTTGCGGTTACCCTAATCCAAGAATTATAAGCCCAAGTCCGGTTTGCTGGCCTTGCTACAGTCAAGTCACAGGTGTGAAAAACATTATAATTTCCAGTAAAGAAACTAGGGAGTGTCTCACCTGCTCCATAGTAAGTGGCTGTAAGTTGCAGGCTTGAACCACTATAGCTGCTTGTAGGTGTAGTCAATTGACAAATTTGCCCACTGCAATAAAGAGTGGTATTTACTGCATCTTTTGTACAGTTCCATCCATTTATAGGTGACCGTAGAGCATTTGCCCATTGTAGGGCCATTTCCCACGGATTTGCTCCATATGCTTGAATATCATCATTTGTCACTGTTGCTATTATATGAACATTTGTCCTGGACCTGTACTGATAGCTATATAGAGAGCTTACACATCCGGCGTAAAGATTTTCGTAAGTTCTTCCCCCTCCTCCATTTACAGTTGAGTGTGACTGGTTCTGAAACCATACTACCTGGGGCCATACTACTACATAAGAACCATTTTCCCAACTTGGAGTAATAAAGTCTAAATCCGCTCCTGGATAATTCTGAAATATCGAATTAAGCCTGCTTACAATTGTGTCTGCACGGCTACTGGTAGTTACATAAAAAGTATTTACCCATGAACCAGAACAGTTTCTAAGCTGTATCCAATGTTGATTACCTACAGAATTTCTTCTTGCTTGATTTGCCATACATCCTGCACGAGGTTGTCTCGGCCATTCAGCCATATTAATCTCCTCCTTATAAAAGATTTACATATTAGGGAATTGTCTGTCTTGGGCTAGACTCTATTTGGCGGTGGGATTGTCTGAGATAAAGTATCTTTTAGCTTGTTCAATGCCCGTTCCCTTATCCTGTTCACTGTTGGTTGTGATATTCTATATTGGAGGTCTATTTATTTTTCTGTCTATCCTTTAGGAAGGTTGCTATAATAATTTGCTTTTATTGAAGCTTAAGCAACAAGAGTGCTTCCTGAATGAGTATAGAGTTATATTCTTCAAGATAGTATTACTGGTAATCTGCTAGGTAGCCAGCATCTCCGTTAACTCTTCTTGGAAAATTTGACTGAAGTACATCCATAATTTCGTCTATAGCAGCATCTTTTAAGTGTTATCAAAATGTAAAACCTCAAAATATCATTGCTTTTTTTAAGGTTGTATCATATAATGGCATAGAAGGACTCAAACATTATCTTCCTAAATTTTGACTTTGGACGGTCGGATATGGGGATATGCTAGAGTCTTTTTGCTATACATGCCCGAATGTGATTCATATCTTACCTCCTTCATTTACAATAGTCTCTCGGAATATCCCGAGATAGATGGCACAACACTTTGCTATACCATCATTTTTTTCATTCCTCCTATTTTTCAATAGGGTTTTATATCAAAATGCAAGTTTTAAAAATATCCTTGCATTATTTTTATGTTTTTCCAAAAAACACTTGACTTT
>JAHDQA010000112.1 GCA_018434075.1 Tissierellaceae bacterium | reverse complement strand
TTCTACTGACTTTGATAAATTTTATAATCAAAATCAAAACAATCTGCTTAATTTATTAAATCAATTCATTAATATTAGTGATTATATCCCTTTTTCCTTTTACCAAAAATATTATGCTCATTTTGGTACTAAAAGAGATTTTTCACTTGAATCTATGCTTAATTCCTTTATTATTAAAAACATTATATCTATTCCTTCTATGGATCTTTTAATTACATTTCTCTCTATATCTTCTGAGCTTCGTAAGTTTTGTGGCTTTATAAAGATTCCTCATAAGTCACAGTTTTCTAGATTTAAATCCGAATTCTTGGATAATCTTAATGACTTATTTAATAATTTAGTTGATTTTAGCGAGGATATATCTCAAGAAATTAACCCCTTTTTATCTTCAATTTTAATTACTGATACTACTGGAATTGAGGCCTATGTTACTGAAAACAATCCTAAGTTTTATCAGTCAGAACTAAAAAAATCAAAATCTCATGCCAAGTTCTTTGCTAGTACCAATCCTAATTCAGGTTTTGATATTTATAAATATGCGCAGAATCAAATGCCTAATTTTGCTTCTTCCAATCCCGATTCTAAGCTTACTTATCTTAATGGGCATTTTGGTTACTTTTTAAAATGTAGTATCTCTACTAATGCCCTTGGACTTGTTAGGAATGTTAACTTCTATGATTCCGATAACAATCTTGATCAAGACTTAAGACCTCAGGATGTGAAGGATTCTTTTGATGCAAAATCATTAATTCCTTCTTTAGAAACCTTTTTTCAATTACATCCAAATTTTACTTATAAATATTTTTTAGGTGATTCTGGATTTGATGCTGATGATAATTATGCTTACCTTCACAAGAAAGATATCATGCCTATTATCAATCTCTATCCTCGTAATTCTCAAGGTTTACCTGAGCCTGGATTTAATGAAATGGGTATTCCACTTTGCCCTAATGACTCTTCTTTACCAATGACTTATGATGGTATTTGTAAAGAAAAAGGTCGTGCTGATAGAATTAAATATTTATGTCCTAAGTCAAAAAGGGTTAATATTAATGGCAAACTTCAATATGTTCTAAGTTGCCAAAACCCTTGCTCACATTCGAAGTGTGGAAGAATTAAAAAAATTACTGTTCATCACAATTACAGATTTAATACTTCAATGCCTCGTGATAGTGTCAAATGGCAAAAATTGTATAGGCTTAGAACTATTTGTGAAAGATCAATTGCTCAGATTAAAAGTTTTATCCAGATTAAGACTTCAAAAGTTAGAAATACAATATCTTTAAAATCAGATGTATTACTTGCATGTATTTCTCAATTAATTGCCTTTGTTCTTATCTTTAGAACCGGCAATTCAGACAAACCACTTGCTATTAAAACTTTAATAGCTTGATTTCTAAATCAAATAGAAAAATCTAATTGTTTAAATTAATCTTTAATTTTCTATGCTCTTTTTTGTGTATAACATGATTTCTTTTAATTAATCAGAAGCTATTTCATGAATTCTGATTATTTTTTTGTTGTATTGTGGATAACTACAGAAATTTTCCTTAACTAGATTCTGCAACTATCTATTCGATTATTTTCTTGCCGAGTCTGGAGGTCCCAACTGAAAAATCCAGAGTTTCGGTACTATCCCCACCTGCGACCTCATCCTCAAGGGTTTCAAATCTCTGGATCCTGGCTTTTTGTTTGGTAGTTCGGGCTTTGGCACCCTGTCTCATCCAGGCAAGCTCTTTTTTATAGAGAGATTTTTTCTTCTCTTCTGTAGCCTTGAGATTTTCATGCCTTTCAATCTTCTTCTCCATGAAATATGAAAAGTTCCCATCATAGGAGTGGATGTTCCCACCTTCAAGCTCCATGATCCTGTTGGTGACCCTGTCCAGAAAATATCTGTTGTGGGTTACCATAAACAATGCTCCCTTTATAAACGTCAATATTTTTTTGTACAAAAGTGCAAATATTTTCATGTACAATTAATTATCTTTTTGGCCGACCTTGGATAAGGCCTCAGCAGTCCTGTAAGAACTGCCAAGGATATTTACAATACTAGAATGGTGAA
>JAHDQA010000063.1 GCA_018434075.1 Tissierellaceae bacterium | reverse complement strand
ATTTATTATACAATCATTAAGAGACAATTTGACAACACTCCTTTAAAATATGGTTTTGGTTGATTATATTTTACCAGAGTTTGTCAGTTGTCTCATCTTTTTTTGTAAATAAAATGGTGCTGGTTTTAATCACCAACACCAGTTGACAAAGAACCTTTATAATTAAAATAATGGTCGGGGTGAGAGGATTCGAACCCCCGGCCCCATGGTCCCAAACCACGTGCGCTACCAAACTGCGCTACACCCCGACATCTTACCGACTTTTATATTATATAATACAATAAAATAAAATGCAATAGTTTTTTTAAAATTATTTATTTTTTTCTCTCACTAATTCAATAGCTTCTTTTCCAGTCATATGTTCAATGTCTATAGCTACAATAAGAGCATTTTTACAATTGCTTATTTCTTTCTCTTTATCTTCAAAACTCTGATCACTAGAATATTTTTCGACAAGCGCCCTAAAGGCGTCTAAATGTTCATCGCCATCGACAATTCTAGCTTTTCCAAATGCTATCACACTTCTAAAATAAGTTGTGTATTCAGCGCTTACAATCCTATCTTCATCTACTATTGCGAATGAGACTTTAGGATTTTTCATGATTGCATCGACCTTGTGGCCACTTTTTGCTGAATGAAAGTATATTTTTTTATTGTGATATACATAACTTAATGGAACCGCATAAGGATAGTCATTATCTCCAATACATGCTAGAACCCCATTTGTACATCTATTCAAGACTTTTTCTATTTCATCTTCATTTAGTGATTGTTTATTTCTTCTCATTTCTCTGAACATATTTTAACTCCTAAGATGATGTGGTGCAGGTAACAGGAGTCGAACCTGCATGAAGTTACCTTCACTAGAACCTGAATCTAGCGCGTCTGCCAATTCCGCCATACCTGCAACTAACTATAATTATATATAAAGCAAAATAAACATTCAACATAAATTTAAAGATTAGAAGAAAATCGCTAAATGCAAGTTAAAATGAAACACTTTTTATCTCTGTTAAAATGTATTATTTTTCTCCCTTAAAAGAGAATTTTTAATTTTTACTATTATCCTACATGCTCTTTTTTTAATTCTTCTTCAACTACTTCAATTGAGCTT
>JAHDQA010000013.1 GCA_018434075.1 Tissierellaceae bacterium | reverse complement strand
GTTTAATGAACTTTTTGATAATTGGAAGCTTGTCAATTTTAATTTTTTGATATTTGGGGCTGTGAGAATCATCAAAAGCCAATTGCTTGAGAGGAATATACTTTGCGATAAATAAAGTTAATTCATAAATTTGATTAATTAGGTATTGATTATATAAAGGTAAGTAAATAGGATATAATTTGAGACATAACAATGACCAACCTTTCTTTTCTTTAGAATTTGTTGTGTGTCAACTCAAATTATAACAGAAAAAGGGGGGGCATTGTTTTTTATTTTATAAAAATGATGTAACCCTTGATAATATAAGGTTTTAAATAAAAAAAAGGAGTGTCTTATTGACACTACTTAGTTATTAAAAGGGGTGATTAGATGAAAAATATTAAATTTATGTTGACTGGAGTTATTATATTACTAATAAGTATATATCTTTTAGGATTGTGCATTTTAAATCAAAACTCTTCCGGATTTTACCCTGACATAATGTCAATAACATTATTAATTATTGGAGTAATTGTTTTTTTCATTGGTATTTGTATAGAAAAATAGCTTATTTTGCTATGTTAGGAACTTTAGCATTATTTATAGTAAGCATCTAACTAACAAATCAAACAATACATTTTTCAAAATATTGATGGGGATAGTATGAAATGTAAATTCTTATTATTCCCCTTCGTGTTGTAGTTTCTCATATTTTGATAAAACAGACTGTATTTTTTATCCATATGAAAATATGTGTCTTTATCATTTGAAACCTTGTTCTCAAAAATATTAGTAACTATAGGCCCTTATGCTTTCTAAAGCATAAGGGCTTTTTATGTGCAAACCGAAGTTTCGGACGATATTAAATAACATATTTCAATAAATATTTTTAATTCTTGTCTAAAAACTTGCCAAAACTGTTGTTCCCAAACGTGATAGTGAGTGAAGGGGAAATAACCGCCTTGCGGAAACGGAAGGAGGTGAAACTCTAATGGAGCTATCTTCTTCCCAAAAGGAAACCGTCTGCCATCAGTTTGATAATTTTTGTAAACGGTTGCTGAAAAACGAAGCAAGGGATTGTTTGAGAGAAAAGAACCGCAGACAAAAAGCGGAGGTCTTGTTTTCGGAAATGACCCAACAAGAAATTGATGGTCTTATGGCAATGGACAAGTATTATTTTGATTCTCATAAATTTATGGCTTGCGGATTCGAGATAGAAGTTGAGAATGATTTACTTGCCGAAGCATTGCTAACGCTAACCGAACAAAATCGTGATATTTACTGCTTGCATATTTTGAAGGTATGTCTGATACCGAAATAGCAACGGCTTTGAACATGGTGCGGAGAACGGTACAGCACAGACGGACAAGCTCACTTGTCAAATTAAATAGGTATATGGGAGGTAAAACCAATGCAGAAGAATAAAACCATACTTTCGTTTCCTGTCATTAAGGCGGCGGTAAACAGCGATGTAGACGCTATTAACGCCGTTCTAAAACGGTATGAGGGTTACATAGCACGTTTATCAACACGGATGCTGTATGACCAGAATGGCAACAGCTACATGGTTGTTGATGATGAAATGCGCCGCAGATTGGAAACAAAGTTAATCACCAAAATCCTTACGTTTAAGGTAGCGTAACATTAACCTGTACGGGAGCGTGTCCCCTTTCCACGCTCTTGTGACAGGCTATTTGTCATTCTGTAAAAGAGCATTTGAATAAAGTGTGCTTTTATAGGCTGACAAAGCCTTGAACCTTACAAAGAAAGCGTTTCTTATGCAGCATAGGACAGTCGGATACGTTCCGTTGCAGACGAGCCAAGCGGCAAATACGCCATGACCTCATATTTGAGAGAGCGAGAAATATTGTGCCGTAAAACAGTATGACACGCTTGTGGCCGAGGACTTTGCAGCGGCAGGATACTTGCGTGTTGAACGCTTCACAGCATTGCACGCCCCGCCATCAGTATGGAGGGAGGTGAAATTCCTATGAGGTTGCTTTTGTCGGCAATCGTCCGATGTTGTCCATAATTTTGATCTTAAAAATGAGTAGATGTATTTTTCGTCTGCTCATTTTTAAGATTAAAAAACAATAAAATAAGGAGCGTTGTTATGAGCAATATTAAATTCAGAAACCAAGAACATAAAGCTTTTTATCAGCAAATGCTTTTGAAAGCGCAAAATCATGATTCATACCATCGGGCATTTTTCTATGTCATGGGCATTTGTGAAGATACAAGGCGAAATATCCATACTCTTTTTGACTTCAACGAAAGATGTATTGAGCCTGACAGACTTCACGCAGGGTGGCAAACAGGATCGACAAGCCGATTGTGCCGTCTTGCCTTTAATCTTTGGAATGGTTGGACGGAGGAGGGCAATGCACAATCCTACACACCGTATGAATTATTTGATTGTGAATTTGCTCCGTACTTTTTTGAAGCTGTTAAGCTTTGGTATCCCGAATACTGTCACAGCAAGGATCAGACCGCTCCTAAACCGTTTAAACATATACGATAACACAGAAAAGAGGTTGCCAGTATGGAAAACAAACAGTCAAACAAAAACACACCGCAACTATGCCCCAAATGCAAAACAGGGCAGGATACATACCTTTTGGATAACCGCAGTCCGTTTTGTCCATACCTTCCCTGTCATAACGGCAAAAGTTGTTCAATGTTTGTACCGTTAGATGATAAAGAGCAGGAAACAGGCACACACCCAAACATAATCCCCTTACAAGAAAAAGCCAAATATAAGCTGAGAGCCGTAACCTATAACGTAACGGCTCATTTTCGTAATGATAAGGAACCCTTGAAATCTAAAGTTAGTAATTTGATTGTCGATGATATTCACAATTCAAATAAAACTTAAAAAAATTAGACACAGCCGTAGCAATGTTTTATACTCCCATCTTTGACACTTACGAGAGAATAAAACTCTGGAACGCCTTGCAAACAAGACATTTCAGAGTTTCTTGATTTTTTAAATTTTGCGTAATATTTTTTCCTTTTTCGTATCTTTTAGTATTTTTTTCATTTCCTTTAAACTAACTATTTCAGTATCTGTTCTAAATCCAAAAACTTCATGTAAGGTATCAGTTAAGTCAGTCCTTGTGTATGTTGGAATATATCCTTCAGTAGCAATGTAATTGAAATTCATATTCCTTAAACTGTGAATTATCTCAGAGCTTGTAAACTCTTCGCTTAAATATTTTTCAAGATATCTATATATAACTATTGCAAGAAAACATGTAGTAAAATGTGCTTGTATTCTATCGTCACGACTTAAATAAACAGGTCTAGCCTTGAATTCGCTTTTCATAATTCTAAAACATTCCTCTATCTCCCAACGTCTATGATTAATCTTCATAATAGCACTAGCATCTTCATCTAAGTTGGTACATACAGCATAAAACCCATCGAACATTTCCTCTTTTGCTATTGCATCTTGATTTATACTATAGATTGCTTTATCAGCTATTTCACCATCCTTTGTAACGTTAGTAGATGATATGAACCGTTTAAAATCATTTTGATTTTTCTTGTTAACACCATTAGGTCTTTCTTCAATTAATTTAGATGCACATTCTAACTGTCTATTCCTAATCTGCCTTTGATAATCTCTGTATTTAAGAGAATATGTGACAATGAGTTTTTGCTCTAGTCCATCCTCTTTAATCCAACGTTCCTTGTAAAAAGTCTTTGATTTATATTCTTCATAGCTGTCTTCATCTTTATCAATTAGACTGATATCAAATAATTTATTTACGCCAGGAAGGTGCCAGCCCTTAGGGTCAAGAGCCCACTGCTTTAAATATTTCTTTAATTTTTTAACTGATTGGGTTGTAATAAAAGCTCTATCTTTTTTATCATTAAATCTACGATTTTCTATTGAAGATAGTCCAGCATCCGTACAGACAATAAACTTTGATAGCTCGAAATCTTTAAGTATCTTTTCTTCTAAAGGTTTTAGTGTAGTTTGTTCATTTGTGTTACCACTATGAATGTTAAATGCAAGAGGAATACCATCTCCATCCATGAATAATCCCATTCCCACAATAGGATTAGGTTTATTCTCTTTACTATAACCATATTGTTTAAAACCATATTCTTGCTCTATTTCAAAAAAGTAATTAGTGCAGTCATAGTAGAGAATACAGTCATTTCTCTTAAAGATAGATAAACTATTTTTGTAGAGCTCTGATTGAATAAAGTCAGTTTCTTTAGCTATTACCTCTAATGCCCTATAAACATGTTGCAATTCAAAATCAGGTTGTTCAATCAAGCACTTTGATTCTTGATATGTATTAAGTTTTGAAGATGGGAAAATAATTCTACCATAAATTAACCTAGAAAGAATGGAATCAAGATTGTAAGTAAATTTATACTTAGTAGAAATATCTTTGCAAATTTTATGTAATCCTAACAGATGATATATTTGCTGTAAGAATATATATCCACCATTGAAAGACCTTTGAATACCTTTTTCAATTGCCTTTGACTGGCTAAACCTTACAATCACGTCTCTTTTTTGTTCCTTTTCTTTTTCATTCAATTCTTTGATATATTCTTTAGCCCATTCAATAGGATCCTGACCATTTAATTTTTCTTCTAACTCTTTAACAGTACCAAGTTTTTCTACAACTCTAGTTGAATGTTTACCATTTTCGTAAATTGACTCTATTACATAAAGAGATGTAGAATTTTTAGATTTTGAAATAGATAATCTCATTAGGAATCTTCCTCCTTTTCTTTAATCATAACATATTACCCAACATTACTCAATAAATATATTAAAAAAATTGACAAAAAAACAAAGCCTTTTCAATGGCTTCATCAATTTTTTTATTATTCAACTGTCTAAGACCCGGATTTTATGGATAGAAGAAAATTACATTTCAGTTGACAAAGATGGTTATAATGTTTTTAAAATGTACACTTATGAAGATATGGTTGAAAGTGGATTAATAGATGAACTTGACTTAGTGGATAATGAAAAGTAAAAAACATAACTTGTGTTGCTGACTCAAAATAATATAACTTAACTATGCCATTATACAGAGGATTCCAATCTGGCCAATGATCGGCTATTTCCACAATATATGTCTTCAAAACCTATAGTACAATGTACGAAAAAAACCGAAACTACACATACTCTATTCTGTGAGGTTTCGGTTTTTTCTATTTTCTTTTTTCAAGACGATCCTGTTATAAAGCTAATTCGTAAATCTTAATTATATCATCTACATCCAATTTTTTTAGTCCGCCTAATTTACCTTTTATTACAGCTTTATGAGCCATTTCTTCTATTTTATCACTTGGAAGATTTGCTTCTTTAAAGCTTGTTGGAAGTCCTACTTCCTTTAAGAAGTCCTCATAAGCTTTTATTCCCTCAAGTGCAACTATCTCTTTGGACTTACCTGCATCAGATATGTCGAATACATTTACTGCAAATTTATTGAATCTATCTAAATTGTCTTTGTATACATATTTCATCCATGCAGGGAATATTATGCTCAATGTAACTCCATGAGTAGTTCCGTACAAAGCGCTTAGCTGATGGCCTATGTTGTGGCTTGACCAATCTTCTTCTCTACCAACTCCGAGTATACCATTGTGAGCAATTGTACCAGCTAGCATGATTTCTGCTCTAGCATTGTAGTCATCTAGGTTTTCATTGAGTATCCTCGCATTTTTAATGACACTTCTCATGGTTGCTTCACATAAATGATCCGTTAAATCAACATTTGGTGTATTTGTAAAATACCTTTCTAAAATATGAGATAATATGTCTGATATACCTGCAAATGTCAAATCTTTAGGAAGAGTCAAAGTATATGTTGGATCCATTATAGCAAAGGCTGGCCTAATCATATCATCATTTACTGATAACTTTAATCCCTCTTCTTCGTTTGTGATTACACTTCCCATGCTTGCTTCACTTCCAGTAGCTGGATAAGTGAGCACAACTCCTACTGGCAATGCTCTTTTAGGTCGTTCTTTCCCTAAATAAAAGTCCCAGACATCAACATCTGCTACAGCACCTAAGGCAATAGCTTTTGATGAGTCGATTGCACTTCCTCCACCAACAGCAAGGATTAAATCAATTCCCTCTTTCTTAACCAATTCAATGCCTTCTCTAACTAAGGATAGTCTTGGGTTTGGCTTTACTCCCCCTAGTTCATAAATCTGTGCACCTGCTTTTTTTAGCTCATCAACTACTTCGTCATAAAGCCCACTTTTCTTGATACTGCCTCCACCATAGTGAATGAGTACTTTTTTGTAGTTTCCTTCAACTAATTTGGATAATTTATTTATTGTTCCTTTCCCAAATTTTATTTTTGTGGGAAGATAAATACTAAAATTGTTCATAAAACACTCCTCCTTATACTATTTGCATTATTCTATTTGCCCACTCTATTGATTCGATATAAAGTTCAGTTAAAATAGCATCATCTAAACCCAAATTTTCTGCAATAAAAGAAGTTTTGTCAAATTCTCCTTTTTCATAAGATAAATATAGTTCTTTTATTGGTGCTAAAATACCTTCATCCTTAAGCAAAGCATCTTTTACAATTTCATCTAGTTTTAAATCTTTAAGTGCTTCATCTAACGGCATATTTAATATTGCATCTAAAGCATTAAACAATCCTACTATCGATGCTTGATAACATAAATTTTCATATTTAGGCAAATTTAAAGCAATTCTTTCTGCAAAACTTGCTCGAATTAGAGAGATTTTAACTAGTTCTCTCGGACAATTTTTCCCTAGTGTTTGAACTAAAACAATATTTATCCATCTCTCAATCCCTTTTAAACCCATATACGTAAGAGATTTCTTTATGTTTTCTTTGTTTATTTCAATATTTCTTAAGCTCATCATCCTCATAAGCCGATATGATAAATTCAAGTCTTTAATGATTATATCTGCCAATATGTCAAATGATGGCTCTTCTTTGTTTAATTCTGCAATAACAGATGTGTATTGAATTGGACGCACTTTGTCATTAGATGAACTTGTTATTTTGGGTTTTTCGAAAAAATACCCTTGAAATAGTGTAAATCCTATTTTTTTAGCTATTTCAAATTCTTCTTTAGTCTCAACTTTCTCTGCTAAAATGGTTTTCCCTTTTCTTTGCGCTACCTGTGAATCAATGATTATTTTTTTTATATCTGTATTTAAAAAATCGTACTTGATTATATCGCATACATCGATTAGTTCGTAATCCTCACTCGAATGGAAAAAATCATCTAAAGCTATTGTGTAGCCCTTATTTTTTAAATCAAACAATCTTTGAACTAGTTCTTCGTCGACTTTTACGTTCTCAAGCACCTCTATTACCATTTTGTCAGGTTTGACTATTTCGAATACATCAGACATTAAAAGTTTTTCATCAAAGTTCACAAAAGCTCTCTTGTTTTCGGTTATTCTTTCTGCTCCAGACTCGAATAACTCCAATATGACCCCTGTTGATGCTCTTAAACTTGACACTTCTTGATTAAAAGAAGTCGTTTTGTTATCATCTCTATAAAGTAATTCATATGCAAATATATTTTGCCTTTTATCAAGTATAGGTTGCCTTGCTACAAGCAAAACCGTCACCTTCTTTTAATCATTTTCTTTGTCTTGTTTATAATGCACTATGCTGACCCATTTGTCCCCATCCAAAATCTTCCTGACTCTTTTTTCAAACTCTATTCTTGTAAGCCAAACCTGCCTATTGCAACCAGTGCATAAAAGCTTAATGTCCGCTCCAGTGCGAAGTATTTCCCAGTTGTTTTCTCCGCAGGGGTGTCCCTTTTTAAGAGTTACATGATCTCCAACCTCATATTTTAAAATCACGATTTTTCTCCTCCAAGCACTACTATTTTTTGATATGGTATCTCAATGTCCTCTTTCTCAAATTCTTCTTTTATTCTCTTCCTCAAATTCCTTTCGATTGCCCATTGTTCCATTGGAAGAGTCTTTGCAACAATAGTAATCTCTATGCCAGAACTGCCTAGTTGAGTAACCCCCAATACAGTAGGCCCATCGATTATCTTGTCATTTTGCTTGAATTCTTCTGTAATTCTACTCAACACACTTATCACATGATCTAAATCTTCCTCATATGCCACTGATACCTTTATCAGCGCTCTCATTCCACCTCTGGTTCTATTTGTTACTTCGTTTATCGACCCATTTGGTATGATGTGAAGTTCTCCTGTAAAATCTCTAATTTTAGTAATTCTAATCCCTAGTTCTTCTACAATTCCCTCTTTAGAACCTATTTGAACATAGTCTCCAACTGAATATTGATTTTCGACCAATATAAAAAATCCAGTAATCATATCCTTTACTAAAGATTGTGCACCAAAAGTTAAAGCAAAGCCACCAATGCCTAATGTAGTAATGAGTGAAGCAGTATTTACTCCAAACATGTCTAAAATTATAATTATCGCAAAGAAAAACAGAACATATTTTATTATTTTTTTAATAGTTTCAGTCATTGTTCTAATTCTATTTGCAGCTTCACTTGTTGTAGATGCTCTTCTGCTAATTATTGCTCTGTCGATAATTTTATTAATTATCTTTGTTATGATGTAAACGGATAAAAACACTAACGCCGAAATAGCTAATTTACCCAGGAAGTTTATATTGCCTAAATCATCTTTAAAAATACTGTTTATAATTGAAATATAGATCGCCTCCTAGATAATTTTTTTAAGCACTCTCTCATTGTTTAATATCGTGATTTCATATAAGTTTTTAAAGTCTAAAATTTCATCTTCGTACATTTTAATAATTCTATCCTTATCTGCAATATTTACTCTTATGGCAAGGCCACAACTTAAAGTTATATCCCTTGGAGTAGGAATTGTTTTTATAGAAAGATCATTATCCTTTAATACGCTTTCCGCTCTCATTGCATGATGAGTAGAATCAAAAGTCAAAATCAAAAATGTATTATCTCTTTCCATTATCCTATTGTCACCACATTAGTCGAATTTCTTATCTTTTCATAAATAGTATACATATTTGATATACTTCCCACTTCTAATTTATCTTTTAAATTGAAATAATCTAAGCATGTGCCACAAGAAATTATCTCTACTCCAGCTTCTTCAAGGGCTTTTAGGTCATCCAACACTTCACTGCCTTCAACTGTAAGTTTTACACCACTGTTGAAAAACAGGATAGTATTTGGATAAGGTTTGGTTTCTCTTACTGTGTAGATGAAACTTTTAATCAAAACTTTGCCTAATTTGTCGTCTCCTCTACCCATATGCTCGGATTGTATGGTTATTACGAAGTTTTCGTCAACTTCAACCATTTTCTTTGTCTTGTTTGAATCTTCATTTGGTTTCTTCTCAATTGTAACTGCAAAAAGGCCACCATCAAGTGATTCGACTTCATAACTAGCATTGATACTTGTTGCAAATTTTATCAAGTTTTCTCTAGCTACTTCATTGTCAACAGTAGTCTTGACTTTACCCTCTTCTATTTTTTCTAATTCATTTTTAGTTAATATTACTGGTTTAGGACATTCTAATCCTCTTGCATCAATCTCTTTCATTTTATCTCTCCTCCCATTGTTTTTTTATACCCTATAAGCATATATTATATACATATATAATATATTATATTGATAAAAAATAAAGATGTTAACTAATTTTGTAATAGTTTATATTAATGATATAATAAGTGTATCCATACAATGAGGTGAAAATATGAATATAGATTTCAAATTAGATAAAAATTCAACCATACCTTTGTATATTCAGCTTTATGAAAATTTAAAAATGGCAATAGATAAATTCTCCGATGGTGAAAAGCTCCCATCTATTAGATCACTTTCCAAAGCATTGGAAGTTAACAATGTGACGGTCATTAACGCATATAAGATGCTTGAGCAAGAGGGTTTAGTCTACACAGTAGAAGGAAGTGGCACATATGTCAGAAAGCCTTTAAAAAATTACGCATCGCTTGATTTGGAAGAAGGAGATCTTGAGCTAATGCTTTCAGGCATATTCCCTCACTCTAAACCAAATATAGATTTTGCTAGTGTAACCCCATCACCTGACCTTTTCCCAATTAAAGAATTTAAAGAGTCCTTGATTGAAGTTCTTGACAGAGATGGCGGAAATGCTTTCTCCTATCCTGAAATTAGAGGTTATGAACCGCTCAGAGAGTCTATCTCGAAATTCTTATTGGATAATTACTCGATTAATGTATCAGAGGATGGAATATTGATTACCTCGGGAGGGCAACAGGGTCTTGATATAGTATCTAAGACTCTTATCGAGCCATTAGATGTTGTATTTGTTGAAAATCCAACTTATCCGGGGGCTTATCAAGCTTTTAAATCCAGAGGAGCAAAGATTGTTGGCATACCCATGGAAAAAGACGGAATAAATATTGAGATTTTGAAATCATATTTAAAGAGATATTCTCCAAAATTTATATATACTATGCCCAATTTTCAAAATCCCACAACGATTTGTTACAGCGAAGAAAAGAAAAGAGAGCTGTTGAGACTTGCAATCGAGCACGACTTCTATATAGTTGAAGATGATTTCTTGACTGATCTAACTTTCAACAACTCGACTCTTTATCCTATTAAAGCCTATGACAGAAGCGAAAAAGTAATCTTTATAAAAAGCTTTTCAAAGATATTTATGCCTGGAATTAGAGTAGGTTTTTTAACTGTGCCAGAAGAAATATTCAAAGACATATACAAAGCAAAGCACTCCACAGATATATCATCTTCAGGATACCTTCAAAGATCATTTGACCTGTATTTAAGGAATGGGTATTGGATAAATTACATTGAAAACATAAGGGAAAATTACAAGAAAAAATATGACCTATTTACAAGTGAATTGGATAAATTGTCTAATCTAGGCATTAGCTATATTAAGCTAAATGGAGGTTTGAGTGTTTGGGTAAACTTAGACGATGATATATCTCAATCAAAAGTATATGAAGGCTGCTTGAAATTGGGATTAGCCACCGTACCAGGAAATGTGTTTTCTGTAGATCAAAACTCTTATATAAATGCTCTAAGACTTAGTTTTAGCACTCCTGAACTAGATGAGATCCCTTTAGGGTTTTCGATACTTAAAAATGTATTATCAAATATAAAAAATGAAGATAAAAGAACTTACATGCCCTTTGTTTAATATAATGGCTAATCTAAGATTAGCCATTATTTATTTTCTCTTTTATAACACTTGCTAATTCTCTCGGTTTCTCAAGCATTATCAAATGATTTGTAGCTTTTATTTCAATAAATGATGCTTTTCTAAACGAGTTGCAGAACTTCTCATGCGATTTTCTTGTGTAAAATAACGAGTTTTCTCCCCCTATCACACAAACTTCCTTTTCGATATTTTTTAAATCACTTAAGTAATCGCTAAGCACTAAAGATTTCCACAGAGAACTCATACTTTGATTTGGAATTTGTTTTAGTTTTTCAAATGCGATCTCTTTTTCTCTCATCTTATTAAAAAACAACTTATCTATAAACGAAAGAAGAAAACTCTCCCAATCATTTTCTATCAAATATAAGTCCCTATCTAAATCTTTGATTGTATAACTACCTCTAAATAATCCGTCTTTGTAACTCTCATCATTTAACATTTTAGGAGAGGATTCTATAAAAATATAATTTTCCACAAACTCATCATTGTAGTTTTTAAGATACTCTAATATGACGCTTCCTCCCATTGAATGCCCTATAACTACTGTTTTACTCCCTATTTCTTTAAGCACCTCACCTAAATCATCTGCAAGTAACTTTACATCTAAGTATTTGTCATAATTAAACTCAAGAAAACCCCTTTGGTCATAAGTAATAATCCTAAAATCATCTTTAAGCAGCCTTTTTACTATACGAAAATCATCGCTACTTCCTAAAAATCCATGCAGGTACAAAAGAGTTTTCCCTTTACCTTCGATATTTAATTTTATACTGTAATTATCTTTAGTTTTTACAGTGTACATTTCTTGCTCCTTAAATTTATTTGTCAACTGAAAATTCCTCTAGGCGAATAAAAAAATTATTGCTCCTCTAACCACTGTTTTGTTTCTTTAATCTGTAAGAGTTTCCATACATATTTAAAGGCTACAGATGATCTGTTTAGCATGTTTGTATATGGTAAAAGGTATATTGATTGAGTCAAGAGACGGGATTGAAATGTCATCTGAGAATACTTTCTAAACCCTTGTTGAAGAAGTATTAGGAATGTAATTAAAAGCCGCATGAGTCATGTGGCTTTTCTTTTTGTAACTATAAAATAAATCTAAGATTTAACATCTCTGAATATTTTTTTGTACAAAGTATTGATAACAAAAAACATTGCAACTAAAACTGTTAATAGAAAAGGAATTATTAGTTGTTGAGTTGCATTACCGCTAGGGGCCGAAAAAACATAAGAAACCATATAATTAATAAGAAACAAACCTATAAAAAGACTAAAGTTAATTAGTATGAAATTTTTCATGGCTATTTTATCTTTCTTAACAAATGTAATCAAAAGATAAATTAAAAACATAGATAAAATTAATAATTCTAAAAAGTTTGCAATAGATGAAATGCTCGAAATATATTCAAACTGATAAGCCTCTATAGTGTTGTTTAATGAATTTTCATTTACATAATTTGATTTTAATACTTCACAAAAAACATAAACAAAATTAACTAAAGAAAAAAATACTAAATACAATTTCAATAACATACTCTCTTTTATATTAGATATAATTTCTCTCAAAAATAAATAACCTCCTTTTTCCAATTTGTTTAACCAACAAATAGTAATACATTAATTAAAAAGAAGGAACTGCTCTAAAACTATCTGTATAACGTCCAAAATCAAGAGTTTTCCCTACTGGAAAACCTCCTATTTCAAATCCTAAAGTCGCTTTCATAGTATATGTTCCTGAAAAATCAACAGTTGTTGAATTAATTTGTTTACCTGTAGATATTCTGTCAAGGTAAGGACTAAATGCAGCTCCGAAATTAGCCAATTTTAGCGACAATATAGGATCTCCTGCTGAAACTATCCTATGTGTATTAGATTCGTAAGTAATTCTACCTATTAATTGAGTTGTCCATTCTTTTCTAAAGCTAGTACCCTCAGCATTTTCAATATGGTACGTTATTTTACTTTTATTTTCTGTTATATTAGAGCCTTGTATATTCATTTGAGATTTAGATAAATCATGTTCTAATTCTTCATAAGAAACTGACAAATTTTCACTTTCTATCAACTTTTGAATAACCTCATAATTTTTAGATTTATAATGATTCAAATTATTTTCAATAAACTCCTCAGTAACATCATTACCACTAGAATCTACTATGTTTAATTGATTTAAATCTTTAAATGCTTCATCAATAAATTCTGTGAAAAAATCACTTACACCAAATTCATTAATGTGTGTTTGCACTTCAGTTATGACAACATCTTGTGCGTGTGAGGTTGTTGTAAACGTAAATACAAACCCAATTAAAACTATCGGTATAATAAATATATACTTTTTCAAAAAATCTCCTCCTTTTAGTTTTTAAATCATGCCTTTGCACTAATGATATTTAATTGATTGTATCATTAAAGAAAAAAACTATCAATCAAAAAAGCAATAAATCTCAAATTCGCTAAATGCAAGTTAAAGTGAAACACTTTTTATCTCTGTTAAAATGTATTATTATTCGCCCTTAGAAGAGAAATTTTGCTTTTTACTATACGAAAATCATCGCTACTTCCTAAAAATCCATGCAGGTACAAAAGAGTCTTCCCTTTACCTTCGATATTTAATTTTATACTGTAATTATCTTTAGTTTTTACAGTGTACATTTCTTGCTCCTTAAATTTATTTCGAAAATAAAAACACTTTAATTTTCAATTTAAAAGTACTAATATATATAGTATATCTTATATAAAGGGTGACTTAAATGAATTACATATTTAAATACGCTAAAAAATATAAAAAAGATTTCACAATTGCCATTATTTTTCTAGTATTAGAGGCTTTTATAGATTTAATTTTGCCAACTATGATGAGTTATATCATAGATAATGGAGTAAAGAACAATGACTTAAACTATGTTCTAAGGTACTCATTCTATATGTTGGTCTTCACATTGCTAGGAGCTGGTTTTGCGGTAATTAGAAATATAAAATCTTCGATTGTATCTCAAAGTATAGGCAAAGACCTAAGAGAAGACTTATACATAAAGATCAATCGACTAAGTGCTAGTAAAATTAGCGAAATTACAGAAGCTTCTCTCATTACTAGGCTCACAAACGATGTAAACCAAATTCAAAACTTCGCTCATGGTCTTATGAGGATCTTCGTCAAAGCTCCACTTTTGGGAATAGGTTCTATAATCATGGCTTTATTGTTAGATAGAACTATCGGATTGATTAGTATATTGATAGTGCCAATTGTTATATTCACTATAATAATAAATTTAAAACTATCTTATCCTATTTTTATAAGAATTCAAAAATCCTTAGACAAAGTAAATTCTAGATTGAAAGAATATCTCTCAGGGATAAGAGTTGTTAAAGCATTTAACCGATATGACTATGAGAAAAAAAGATTTGATAAAGTAAATGAAGATCTTAAAAAAGTTTCAATCAGCGGGATGAGAAGATTAGCTATATTTAGCCCACTTGTCACACTTTTAGTAAATTTGGGTATTGTGGTGATTCTTTGGGTAGGCTCTGATTTAGTTGTAAATGCTGATTTTGAAGTTGGTAAAATCGTTGCAGTGTTAAACTATATGACACAACTTTTATTTAGTTTAGTCATGTCCACTAGAATAATCAACATGTACATTCGCTCCAAAGCTTCATCAGAGAGATTAGACGAGGTATTTAATGCTGAAGAAACATTGAACAGTCCGGATAACCCACTTGAAATCACCAAAAATGATACTGTACTTGAGTTTAAAAACGTCTATTTTAAATATTTTGACACTACAAATTATGTGCTAGAAAACATCAATTTTAAAGTAGAGCCAAATACTACACTTGCAATAATCGGCACAACAGGATCTGGAAAATCTACATTAGTTAATCTTATTTTGAGATTTTTTGATCCAAATAGTGGGGAAATTAAATTTTACGGTAAAAATATCAAAGACTTAGATTTAAAAAAATACCGAGAAAAAATAGCTGTTGTTCCTCAGAAAAATTTGCTTTTTACAGGAACAATATTAGAAAATCTTCGTTGGGGAAATAAAAATGCTACTTATGAAGATATAATTAAATGTTCTAAAATAGCTATGGCTGATGAATTTATACAGACATTTAAAGATGGATATAACACCTATTTAGGCCAAGGTGGTGTAAATCTTTCAGGAGGCCAAAAACAAAGGTTATCCATAGCAAGAGCTTTAGTGAAAAATCCTGAGCTGTTAATATTAGATGATGCGACATCTAGTGTCGATTTAATCACAGAAAGAAAAATTAAAGAAGGTTTAAAAAGAAATCTGTCAACTACAACTATTTTAATTGCCCAGAGAATAACATCTGTAATGGATGCTGAAAACATAATAGTCTTAGACGATGGCAAAATAGAAGCTATCGGAACTCATGATTTTCTATTGAATAATTCTAGTATTTATAAATCTATATATATCTCCCAATTGGGAGAGGAGGTGTCAAACTTTGGAGCGTAATAATAAAAAAATCACTGGCATTCATGCTCCTCATTCAATGATCCCGCTTGAAAAACCAAAGGATAGCACTTCAACTCTTAGAAGGTTATTCTCCTATTTTGGAGAAGAAAAAAGCAAAATAGTATTTGCTTTTATTTTGGTAATATTATATACGTTTTTAACTCTTCTTGTCCCTTATTATACAGGGAAAATTGTTGATGCTCTCGCATTGCCAAAAGGCAATGTAGACCTCTATTATGTAAGAACCATGATAATTTATATATTTCTCTTTTACTTTTTTAGCTCTATATTTATGTATATGCAGGAATTTATAATTGCAGGTGTTTCACAAAGAGTTGTATATAACATAAGAAAGGACATATTCAATAAATTTCAAAAAATGCCTGTTATATTCTTTGATAAAACAACGCATGGAGAGCTGATGAGCAGAGTTACCAATGACATAGACAATATAAACAACACCATATCCCAGACAATGATACAATTTATGCATACCCTCATTAGCACTTTAGGTACTGTGTTTATAATGTTCTAT
Organism: Tissierellaceae bacterium; assembly: GCA_018434075.1. Lineage (GTDB taxonomy): Bacteria > Bacillota > Clostridia > Tissierellales > Tissierellaceae > Soehngenia. Next base: position 22,386 of record JAHDQA010000013.1, on the reverse strand, counting down.
ATAAATAGAATCATGGCTATAATCACATTGTCAACTGTCCCAATAGTTTTATTAGTAACTAGAACCATAGCAAAGAATACAAGAAAGTATTTTAAAACTCAACAGCAATTTTTAGGTGATCTTAATGGTCATATAGAAGAGTCAATAAGCGGGATAGATGTAGTAAGAATGTTTAACAAAGAAGAAGATATGATTAATAATTTCAAAAAATATAATAATGAGCTCAAAGAAGTAGGTATAAAAGCTCAAATATGGTCTGGCTTTATCATGCCTATAATGAATGCTATCGGCAATTTGACTTTTGTAATCATAGTATTGTCCGGCTCATTGCTGACTTTGAAAAACATCATAACAATAGGTGTAGTCACAAGCTTTATTTTTTACTCTAAACAGTTTCAAAAGCCGATAAATGAATTGGCATCCACTTTCAACCAATTGCAGTCAGGTATAGCAGGTGCAGAAAGGGTTTTTGAGATATTAGATGAGACTGATGAAAGAGAAGATGAGCCTGATGCAATAGAGATAAAAGATGTAGATGGAAAAGTCGAGTTTAAAAATGTGTATTTTAATTACAATGAGAACAAAGAAGTTTTAAAGGATATCAGTTTTGTTGTAGAAGCTGGAACAAATGTAGCTTTAGTAGGGCCAACGGGTGCAGGAAAAACCACAATAGTAAATCTATTGACCAATTTTTATGAAGTAACCAAAGGTGAAATATTAATTGATGATATAAATATAAAGAAATACAAGAAAAATTCGCTAAGAGAAATGTTCGGCGTCGTATTGCAAGATACTTATCTATTCTCTGGAACTATAAAAGAAAATATTAGATATGGGAAACTAGACGCTGCGGATGAAGAGATAATTAGAGCTTGTAAAATATCAAATGCTGATGAATTCATCAAGAGATTGCCAAATGGATATGAAACTTATATAACCGAAGGTGGAGGTAATTTAAGCCAAGGTCAAAGACAACTTTTAGCAATTGCAAGAGCTGTTTTAAAAGACCCTTCAATCCTCATATTAGATGAAGCTACATCAAATGTAGATACTAGAACGGAATTGAAGATACAAGAAGCTATGATCTCATTGATGGAAAATAGAACCACATTCATCATCGCCCACAGGCTCTCAACTATAAGAGACGCAGACATAATAATGATGATTGAAGACGGAAAAATAATTGAAAAGGGAACACATGAAGAGTTGATACAAAGAAAAGGGGCATACTTTAATCTATACATGAGCCAATATTTGAATACCGCCGAGTAAAATAAAAGGAAGAATGCTCTTCCTTTTATTTATTAGATATGTGTTTGATCATTTCAAATAATAGCTTATCTCTTCTTTTTATTGCCTCTTCGTCTCTTCCATTTGAGTAATCGTAAAATCCTTTTTTTGTCTTAACCCCGAGATAGTTATTTTCTATTAACTCTTCTAACATTTTAGGAACTTCTTTTTCATCTCCTAAGTCTTTGAAAAGATAACTTGAGATGTTGTAAAAAGTATCTAGTCCTCCCAGATCAGCGGTTTCTAAAGGCCCTATAATTGGATATCTAAAACCAGGTCCATATTTCATCGCTTTATCTACATCTTCAATACTAGCAATCCCTTGTTCCACTATGTGCAAAGCTTCCCTAAAAGCGGCAAACTGAAGTCTATTACCTATGAACCCAGGAACATCTCTATTTACTACTACAGCTTGTTTTCCTATAGTTTCAAGAAGGCTTTTTAAATCATTGACCATCTCATCGCTGGTCTCTTCTCCTCTAATTAACTCTACTAATGGGATTATGTGTGCGGGATTCCAAAAATGCATTCCGATAAATCTGGATTTGTCATTAAGTTTAGATGATATTTGATTGATGCTAAGACCTGATGTGTTTGTAGCAAAATAGGCATCTTTTTTAGCGATTTCTTCTAATTCTTTCCAAAAATCTTGTTTTATTTCGAGTTTTTCAACAATGCATTCAATTATCAAGTCGCAATTTTTAAATTCATTCTTATCTGTAGAAAATTTGATCTTTGAAAAAATGTTTTCCACTTCATTTTCATTCATTAAGCCTTCTTCGATTAGACTTTTATTAAATATATCGATTAAATTTCTAGACTTTGTCAAATACTCTTCTTTAATGTCATTTACAATTACATTTTTACCAAATCTTGCGAATATTTGAGCGATTCCTGAGCCCATAGTGCCAGCACCAGCTATACCTATTAAGTTTATATCTTTTAGCATCTTAACCATCTCTCCATTCTTTAAATAAAAGGCTGCTTTACGCAGCCTTTTATTATATTTCCATTTTCTTTAAATCTTCAGCGATAATTAGTTCAGCTTCAGTACTATTTTGTACATCTTCAATGGTGAATTCTGGGTTTATTTCTTTTAACACAATGCCTTTGTCAGTAACTTCCATTACTCCCATTTCAGTGATGATCATATCCACTTGGTGTGCAGCAGTTAAAGGAAGTGTGCATTCTTTCAAAATCTTAGGCGCGCCTTTTGCAGTGTGTTCCATTGCTATGATTACTTTTTTAGCTCCTGTAACTAAGTCCATAGCTCCACCCATTCCTGGAACCATCTTGCCTGGGATCATCCAGTTGGCAAGGTTTCCCTTTTCATCGACTTGCAATGCTCCAAGTACAGTCATATCGACATGCCCACCTCTTATTATTGTAAAGGATGTAGCAGAGTCAAAGAATGCTCCGCCTGGAAGTATAGTCACAGGTTGTCCACCAGCGTTTACAATTCTCATGTCTTCTTTTCCTGGCTCTGGTGCTGGCCCTAATCCAATAAATCCATTTTCCGATTGAAGAAATATGTTCATGCCTTCAGGTATATAGTTTGCTACCATTGTTGGAAGTCCTATACCTAAATTTACAACGTCTCCGTCTTTTAATTCTTTTGCAACCCTCTTAGCAATAAATGCTTTTATTTCATTCTTGTCCATTAATTTGCACCTCCATCAACGATGTAGTCGACAAATATACCTGGTGTTACAACATCGTTTGGATCTAAATCTCCAACTTCAACAATCTCACTAGCTTCAACTATCACTGTTTCTGCAGCAGTTGCCATTAGAGTATTGAAGTTTCTTGTTGCTCCAAAATATACTATATTCCCAAATTTATCTACTTTTTGCCCTGCAATCAAAGCCACATCGGCTTTAAGTGGTTTTTCAAGTAAATACTCAACACCATCAACTGTTATTTTTTGTTTTCCTTCTTCAATTACAGTGCCAACGCCTGTTGGAGTCAATATCCCGCCAAGTCCTGCTCCACCGGCTCTTACTTGCTCAGCCAATGTGCCTTGTGGAACTAAAACAACTTCCATCTCTCCAGCATTCATTTGTCTACCTGTTTCAGGATTTGTGCCAACATGTGATGCGATGAGTTTTTTAATTTGGTGATTTACAACTAATTTGCCTACTCCATAGTCGGGAAAACTTGAGTCGTTGCAAATCAAAGTTAAATCCTTTACGTTCTTCTCAACAAGTTTATCAATTATCTTATGTGGGTTTCCACATCCGAGAAAACCGCCTACCATTATCGTCATACCATCTTTAATCATGTCAACGGCTTCATCAACGCTGATTAACTTATTCATCTAATTCCCACCTTTCAATTATCTTCTAACTATCATTGAGATGCCTTGTCCGCCACCTATGCAAAGAGTTGCCAAACCATATTTGCTATCTCTTTTTTGCATTTCATGTAACAATGTAACAAGTATTCTTGCTCCTGAAGCTCCTATTGGATGGCCTAAAGCAATAGCTCCTCCATTGACATTTGTAATATCCATGTTCAAATTCAAGTCTTTAGCAACTGCAATTGCTTGAGCTGCAAACGCTTCGTTTGCTTCAACTAGTTCTATATCATCTATCTTAAGATTTGCTTTTTCTAATGCTTTTTTACTTGCAGGAATTGGACCAGTACCCATTATAGATGGGTCAACGCCAGCTGATGCGTAGCTTACTATCTCCGCAATAGGTGTTAATCCCAATTCATCAGCTTTTTCTTTGCTCATTACTACTAATGCAGCAGCGCCATCATTAATGCCTGATGCATTTCCTGCTGTAACTGTTCCATCTTTCTTGAATGCTGGTTTTAATTTTGCTAAAGCTTCAATTGTGGTACCAAATCTTGGGAACTCATCAGTATCTACTACTTTGGGATCTCCTTTTCTTTGTGGTATTACGATTGGAACAATTTCATCTTTAAATCTTCCGCTCTTTATAGCTTCTTCTGCTCTCAATTGGCTATTCAATGCAAATTGGTCTTGTTCTTCTCTTGTTATATTGTATTTTTCAGCAACATTTTCAGCTGTTATGCCCATATGATAGTGATTGAAAATATCTGTCAATCCATCTTCTACCATGTAGTCAACAACTTCTCCATTTCCCATTCTTTGTCCCCATCTATGGTTTTTCAATAGATATGGAGCTTGAGACATGTTTTCAGTTCCGCCAACTACAACTATGTCAGCATCTCCCGCTTTAATAGCTTGAGCTGCTAATGCGACTGTTTTTAAACCTGATCCACATACTTTATTTACTGAAAAACTAGTGACATATTCAGGTATTCCAGCTCCCATAGAAACTTGTCTAGCTACATTTTGTCCAAGACCAGCTTGTAGTACATTTCCGAAAATTACTTCGTCAACCATCTCTGGGTTTACGTTTGCTCTCTTTAGAGCTTCTTTTACTGCTGCTACTCCTAAATCTACGGCGCTTACATCTTTAAAAGCTCCACCGTATGCTCCTATTGGAGTTCTAACAGCACTCACGATTACTGCTTGTTTCATAAAATTTCTCCTCCCTTAATACCATAATTCTAAAATATTTATCCCATCCCCATTTTATAGTATATCATAGCCTATAAATAAATTGTATATAATTTAATATATTCCAAAGCTAGCTAGTATTATTGCAGGGATTGATGACAATACTGGCAATATCAAAGATGTCACGCAAATATCTATATATGATTCTTTATGAGTCATGCCAGTTACCGCTAAGAGCGTCAATACTGCACCATTATGTGGTAGAGTATCAAGTCCCCCTGATGCTAGGGATGCTATTCTATGAAAAGCTTCAGGACTAATTCCTCTTTCTAAAGCAATTTGGTAATATTTTTCTCCTAATGCTGCTAAAGCTATCCCCATGCCTCCTGATGCAGATCCCGTTGCTCCAGCTAATAAATTAACTGCTACTGCTTCTGAAATAAGAGGGGAACCCTTGATATTTAATACAGCATCGGTAAGGGTCTGAAACCCTGGAACTGCTTTAACTACAGAACCAAATCCTACTGCTGCGGAAGTGTTTATAATTGCAATTATTGATCCACTCGCTCCGTTGTTGATACTCTTTGTAAATCCTTTATACTTTTTATAATTTAATACCATAGTTAAAACTATTCCTGAAAGAAGAGCAACAATTATATCCCATTTGAGAACATTAAGTGTCACTATTACACTTACTAGTGGCAATATGGATAAAAATGGATTTGGCAACTCTTCATCCGATAAGACCATTTCTTCATTTTTTACTTTTGGCTCAGTAAACACTTCACCATTTGCTCTGAGTTTCTTTTCTCTCCATGAAAGATACAAGTATCCAAGAATAAACATGAACAATGCAGCTACAATCCCCATTATAGGTGCAGCTGTTGGAGTAGTATGGAAATACTCCATAGGTATTAGATTTTGAATTTGTGGTGTTCCTGGGATAGCTGTCATTGTAAATGTAAATGAACCCAAAGCGATGCAGCCAGGAATCAATTTTCTTGAAATATTTGCTTCTCTAAAAAGTGCCAATGCTAAAGGATACATTGCGAATACAACAACGAATAAACTTATTCCTCCATAAGTAAGCACTGCACATCCTAAAACAACACCTAAAATAGCTCTTTTAGCACCTATTATTTTTGTAAGCCAATGCGCTATTGACCTTGCAGCACCTGTATAGTCCATCAAATGTCCAAACACTGCACCTAACATAAAAGCAGGAAACCAAGATTTAGTAAATCCAACAAAACCTGTCATGTAGACATTTGTATAAGAATCCAACAAAGGAATTCCCCCAAAGATCGCCACTACCAAAGCTGTAAGAGGTGCTACCCAAATAATCGAATAGCCTTTATAAGCTAAAAACATAAGAAGAACAAGACCTATAAATATACCTAGCATACATTTACCTCCTCAATTTGTATTTTAATTTGCAGTCCAGCCACCATCAATTGTAAGCATTGATCCAGTAATATGATCTCCTGCACTTGAGCATAAGAACATAGCAACATCGGCAACTGTCTCTGGTTCAATTAATTTTTTAACAGCACATTTTGAAAGCATAATATTTCCTATTACTTCATCAGTACTTATGCCATGTGTTATTGCTTGGTCGGCTATTTGGTTGTCTACTAAAGGTGTTCTCACATAAGATGGGCAAATAGAATTTACCGTTATTCCGAAAGGGCCGCCTTCCAATGCAGCAGTTTTAGTAAGTCCTCCTAATCCATGTTTTGCAGATACATAAGCAGATTTGAATTCAGATGCAACTAGTCCATGAATAGAATTTAGATTTATAATTCTACCCCAACCTTTCTTTTTCATATAAGGCCATGAGTATTTAGTTAACAAAAATGGAGCAGTAAGCATTAAATTCATCATAAAATCCCATTTGTCTTCAGGAAATGATTCAATAGGTGAAACCGTCTGGATGCCTGCTACATTTACTAATATATCCACCCCATCAAAACTCTCAACGGTAAAATCTACTAATTTTTTACAATCTTCTCTTTTGCTCAAATCAGTTTTAATGTATTTTGCATTAATTTTTAATGCTTCTTCTTTTAATTTTTCTTCATTAATATCCGCCATTACTACATTTGCTCCGTCTTCAGCAAATTTCTTAGCTATGGCAAGTCCTATACCACTGGCTGCTCCTGTTACAATACAAACTTTGTTTTCTATCATATCTTCATCCTCCTCTTTTTTCATATATAACTTGCAATATTTATGCCAACGTTTTCATTAATTTTTGAGAAAAGTCATCGTTTTTTCGGAAAAAAGAAAAGACTACTAAAAGTTGTTAACAAACTCTTTTAGTAGTCTAAAGTAAAACTATTGCTTTTATAAAATTTTATTATTTCAGAATATAAGAATATAGAAGAAATGTCATGTTTTATTTACAATATATCAGTTTATTGGAGTGAAATGTAAACTAAAGTTAACATTTTCTAGCCCATTTTTGTTGTATTGTAAATAATCCTTTAATTTATTGACTATGATAAATATATAACATCACTCCAAGTTATATTTTTCGATTTTTTCATACAAAGCAGTTCTGCTGATTTTTAAAATCTCCGCAGCTTTTGTCTTATTCCCATTAGATGCTAGCAATGCGTTTGATACTATCTCCTTTTCATGTTCCTCCATTTCTTCTTTTAAGCTCTTTAGCTCCCTGTCTTCTTTCAAACCTGATATTTTCATAGGTAAATGCTTGATCTTTATGATAGTCTCTCCATCTAAATAATTAATCGCCCTTTCCAAAACATTTTCTAGTTCTCTTACATTTCCGGGCCAATCGTATTTTTTCAATAAATCCAATGCTCCCTTGCTTATTCCGTCGACTTTGATTTTCTCTTCTTTTGATATTTCCTCAATTAGTTTATTTGAAAGCACCGCTATGTCTTCTTTTCTTTTCCTCAATGGAGGTATTACCATGCTTACGACATTTAGCCTGTAGTATAAATCAAGTCTAAATTCACCTTTCTTTATCATTTCTTCCAAGTCCTTATTGGTAGCTGATATTATCCTTACATCTATTTTCTCAGGTGTATTTGACCCTATTTTTTCTATTTCTTTTTCTTGCAGCACCCTCAATAACTTTACTTGCATGTTCATCGGTAGATCAGCGATTTCGTCTAAAAATATGCTCCCGCCGTCTGCAGCTTTAAATTTCCCTATCTTTCCACCTTTTTTAGCACCAGTAAATGCACCCTCTTCATATCCAAATAATTCTGATTCTAGAAGTTCACTGGGTATTGAACCACAGTTAACTTTGATAAAAGGCCCATCTTTACGCTTGCTCAAAGAATGAATTGCATTAGCAAATAGTTCTTTACCCGTACCAGTTTCTCCTAATATTAAGACATTTGAATTAGTATTTGCTATTCTTTTAGTAAGTTCTTTTAATTCTTTAATTTCTCTTGATTCTCCGATTATGCTATCTAACTCGTATTTCGCTGAATTTATCTTTTTAAATTCATTTTTATACATGTTCAATTCTTTTTCTATCTTGTAAACTTTTGTGTAAAGCTGCTCTAATTCATCTAAATCTCTAAATAACACTTTGCCAACTGCACCAACAATCCTTCCATTGACATAAACCGGAATACGAGTTGCAATCATTTTTCTGCCATTTATTTCCTGAACCTGTGCTACCTCTTCGACACCCAATTTAGCAACTTCATGCATCCTAGTATTTTCAATAACTTCTGTGACATGCTTGCCTATTGAGTCGTCTCTATCCACATTTAAAAACTCTGCATAGGCATTGCTAAGCATCTCAATGTACCCTTCTTTATTGACATATACAATACAATCGTTTGTAGCCTCCATTATGGTTTTTAAAAGAGAAGAAGCTTCCATTTCAGTATTTATAGTGCCTATTACACTCTTGCACAAATCCAGTTCATTAAAATTTACTAACACATACACTTCTTTTTTGATTTCAACTCTTGATATATGGAACATGTATTCCAAATCAAGATATTTTATTTTCTTTCTAATAGCAGTTTCATTTGTGTAATCAATTATCTTTATCTCTGAAATTATCTCTTTCAGCAACAAATCGTATTCAAACTCATTAGTATCTTTCTTAAGCAGTCTTTTAGCCCTTTTATTAGTATATACAACCTTAAACATCTTATCTAGAATAATAATTCCAGAATCAAAAGCATTTGCTACTTCGTATGAAGATATATCTTTCTCTGGCATAAGAAACCCTCACTTTTTATTTTATAAATTAAGTATATCAAAAAAATAAAATATCACCAAAAGGTGATATTTATTCTACATTTTCAATGTATTTTTCTATCAATATATTAAAATTGTCATAATTACTTCCAATTTCTGTAGTTGTCATATCAAAATCTTTTTTAGTAATTTCATCAATTTCTTCCTTATATATAGTTCCTATACTTATGTCTTTATCGTTTATAGTATACGCATAAGTGATATAGCTTAAATTGTCAATTAGAGAAAACAATATCGCACTATCCTTGTCAAAATCTTTTATACTTGCATCCTTAGCTGTACTATCAAAATATATTTTGAGTCCATAAGGTTCTTCTCCAGATATGATTTCAATAGTGTTTACAGCGTAATCATTGGGAAATGGCAACTTGTTTACAATATTTCCAACTTTAGAGTTGTCTCCTACAAAACTAGTCTTGTAGCTGTATAAATTCTCTGCTAAACTTTTTTCTTCAGAATTACAAGCTGACAATAGGCTTGTAATTAATATGAAAGCCATCACAAATGCAGCTTTCTTTCTTCCTAATTTAAACACGGTATTCACTCCTATAAAACTATTTACTGCCCTTATAGTCTTTATACCCCATTGTGACTATCCATACATACATTAAAGTCTTTGGTATCATCAACATTCCTATCAAAGGATAAACATCTCCCCAGAGTACTACAGGTATATAAAAAATAAAAGACAAAAAAATTGCTAGATACATATTTTTGAAGCTCTTATCTTTATGCTCTTTTGCATACTTATATGCCAAGGCGATCATAATAATACCCATTATCACAAATGGTATATTCCTATAAATTCCCCAACTTAATGGCTGTATTTCACTTGTCCACTTGTTTTGAGGCAATGCCGTCAAAATAACTCTTATTATCCCTAATATCCAAATACACAAATCTAGCGTTTTGCTTTTTATATTATATCTATTTTTAAATATATAATAAAGTATGATGTAAAAAATTGTCATAGTTACCGAGGTTACAGCTTTGCCAATGCCCAATGAATTTCTATAAACTTCAAATCCGTTTGCAGTATTTAAAGCAAGTATTCTAGGCACAAGGTGAAAAGCTTCTCCAAATCCCAGTATAACAGCCATAATCCCAAACAATCTTGAATTAGTATTTTTGTTGTTCTTAGCGATCAAATAAAATCCCATAGATATGACAAAAACTAAATAAATTATATCAAAAAGCGACTCCATCAAAGCTCTCATTAAATCACTCCTTTCCGTATTTCACGTTTTGTAAACTTAAATGAAAATTGAGGACTCCAAACTCTCTATGGTACAATGTTCTTGCATAAAAACAAATACCTCCCAGAAAGGATGAAGTCCTCATATAAAAAATTGTTTCAATAAAATGTCCAAAGTGCAACAATATTCATTCGTTTTATAGTTATGGCAAAGATTAATATTGTCGTCAGAAATATCTCTGCCGTAGCTGCAATCATCAATTTGCACCTGATAGTCCAGTTTCTAAATAGATGTAAAGTTACCCTCGTTGCCCTGTTTAATGATTAATCTAATAAATTATATTGTTCTTTAACTAAGTCATATAATCCTGCAGCTTTTAATTTCTCTACAGGAGCTAAAAATGTGACTGTAACAGTCCCTGGAGCTCTACCGATTTCAATCGAACCATTTATGGTTGCTCTATTCATAACTTCTGGCACAGATATTTTTAATACTTGAGCTGCTCTTTCTAGACCATTGTCGATAGCCTCATTTAAATTAGCTCCTGTACCTACAAAACATATTGGCGCTGTATTTTCTAGCTTATCTACTCCCCACTTTTTGCTCAACTCCATTGCGAGTTTCTTTTCATTTTCATCAATTGGCTTTGCTAAATAAGGTAGATCATCTGAAAGAGGAATAATGATAGGTCCATCAATTTGAAGGTTTTTAAAGACTTTCACTTTTAAAGTCACTACTGCTGCAACATCAGCTGTATGACCTGCTATCTCCCCATTTCCTTGCATTGCATGTGCATCTCCAACATAAACTCCACCACCTTTTACTTTAACAGGTGCTATAACTACAGCTCCAGCTCTGGTTTTATTTATGTCCATATGACCGTCTGTTTTATGTTTTATTAATTCTTCTTTATCTATAGCATATTCATGAGTAGAGTTTATTAAGAACGAACCAAAATCACCTGCATTATGAGAGTCAGGTAAAGCTCTTGAAGGTGTTGTACCGATTTGCCCTAAAAAGGGTTTTATCCTCGATATACTGCCATTTATGTCATGTGGAGCAAAGTTAACAATTGGGTTTTGAATTGAATGATCTGGAATTGCCATTAAATTTTTAGCGTCTTTTGCAGCATTGTTTGCGGCTGTTTCATTTAATGTTAAAGCTATTGTTTTATTATCATTAAAGGCCATAGTATAACCATTATTAAATTTAAATGGTGATATGTCAGCCCCACAATTCTTACATCTTACAGATCCTTCTCCTATTCCAATTAGTTCTGTTTCAGGGTTTAGTATTCCACATTTAGGACACTTTGCATCAATAAATGGATCGCTGTTGAAATTTTCACTTATAGTTTTATCATTGCCAGATGCTATTACGGATGATGTGATTACGATAGATTGTATATATATAGCTATTGCATCCCCAATTTCTGCTCCCTCAACAAAAACAGGTCTAGTTACCTCATGTCCTCCCTTTAATTTTGGAGTAATCATAGGTCCCCAACATCCTGGTGCAGTATTAGCAATTATTGTCCCGCCATCTTTTACTGGACCAAGCATTTCTTCATTAGGATCCAGTATTCCATTAGTTAGTTTATCAACATATACTGTTTGCTTTGCCAATTTTACCACCCTTTCATATTTACTATTGTAAATATACCCCATATCTGCATTATTATACTAAAATCATTCCCATTTTAAATAGAAAGGATTTTAGTATACTGTTTCTTTAACTAATTATTTAAAAAATCAATTGCTGACTGTACGAATATAGCTATTGCCCTGTCAAAATATTGTTCATCTATTGCAAATTTACTATTATGGTGTGGATAACATACTCCATCTATAGGTAATGGATTTGATAAAAATATAAAAGTTCCTGGTACTTTTTCAAGATAATATGCGAAATCTTCTCCTCCCATTACTGGGCTTTCCATCAGTACTACATTATCTTCTCCTATCGCTTTCATTGCACTTTCCATTACTTTTTCAGTAAATTCTTCATCATTAACTAAAGGAGGTGCACCAAAAATATATTCATATTCAACATCTCCTCTAAATGCATTCGCTATATTTTTAGCAACTGAACCTAATCTTTCAGATATATATTCTCGTGTATTCTGTTTTACTGCTCTTGCTGTCCCCTCCATATATACACTACCAGGAATAATGTTATATGCACTTCCTCCTTTTACTATTCCAATCGTAATAACGCCTGGATCTACTGGATTTAGTTCTCTACTTATTATCTCTTGAATTGCTGAAATAATGTGGCCTGCCATTACTATAGTGTCATGGCTTTCATGAGGATAAGCTCCATGGGCTCCTACACCATTTACCTTCAAAGTCCATCTATCAAGGCAAGCCATCATTGAGCCTTTACTGAATATTGCAGTTCCTGCAGCACCTGAGTTAGAAATATTGCCAACGTGTAACCCAATGATGGCATCCACACCTTCTAAACATCCAGCCTCAATCATCGGTTGAGCACCCGCAGATATTTCTTCAGCAGGTTGAAACAAAAATTTCACTTTACCTGAAAATTGATCTTTCATCTGATTCAAAACCTTTATAGTTCCTAACAAAATGGCAGTATGTGCATCATGACCACAAGCATGCATTGCACCATTTTTTGACGCAAAAGGAAGATTTGTTTCCTCAGCAATAGGTAATCCGTCCATATCTGCTCTAAGTGCTATGGTTTTACCTCCCCCGCTTTTGGTTCCTTCTAATGTCGCTACAATAGCAGATGCTAATCCCACATTTTTACTATATTCAATACCCATAGAATCAAGTTGTGAGCAGACATATTCACTGGTTTTAGGAAGTTCTTGCCCTACCTCAGGTATTTGATGTAAGTCCCTTCTCCATTTTATTGTGTCATTTACTACATTTTTAATTAATTCATCCATGATAAAGCCTCCTCTTATTTTAAAATAATATTATTTAATTAGTTATTTTTTAGACTTACTGTTTGTTTTAAAAGCAAAAGCCACTGTGCCAAATACTGCAACTGGTATCATTATATATGTCGGCAGGAATTTTATCCCTAATAGCATAATGCCCACTAAAACTAATGAAAAGATACCATATTTATAGTTTTTAGATGCATACAATGCGAAAATCGCTCCAAATATCGCAGGCGAAACATATTTAAATGCTTCTATAATTATAGGAGGAAATGCATTCATCAAAGCAGCCCCACCTACTGCAGCTATTGTAACAATTATAATATTTGTTATTATTGACCCTGCAATGCCTAATGTAGAAACTAATTCTGCTTTCTTTGTGCCAGGAGATACTCCTAAAGCTTCTTGTGCAATAGCGGAACAAGGAACACGCATATTCCCAATATTTCCTGCTAAAAAAGACATATAAGTACCCGGTAAACCTAGTATTGGAAAATATGATATTGGTTCGACAATTGCATAAATACCATATATAGATGCAATGAGCATCCACCCTTTTAATATGTTTTGAACACCAGGGAAAGTATCGTAATAAAAATACATAACTAGTGCTGGTATAAAACTTAAAAAAATGCCCAATAAATTTGTTAATCTTCCATATCTAATTATTGGTTGAGTAAAATTTTTTTCATAAGCTTTGTCGTTATTTTCCATATTTCCCACTCCTTATACGATTAAATGTAAGTATAAAACAGCAAAAGCCATTCCTACTATCATAGCAATTCCTAGATTGTACTCACCCAGCTTAGGGTGTTTCTTAGCTATTTTCTCTAAAAATAACATTGCGATAGCTGCACTAATACCTGAAATTGCAAATGCTCGAGTTTCTTTATTTAAAACCTTAATTAGTTCATTCCCAAATAGATATCCAAAAGCACCACACATTGCCGATATCATCAAAATCCCTAGTTTTTTAGGATCTCCACCAGAAATTTTGTTTGTAAGTCCTTCAACTTTATGAGAGAATAATCCTGTAGTTAAAAGCCACGCACTACCATTTAATGCCATAACCCAAGTAGCATTTGCAAACTCCATTATTCCGTATTCTGGACTAGTGAGTTCTTTTCCCATTGCCTTTGCTGCCATTCCAGCTGCTGCTAATTCAGTAGGAGCTGCCCCTATTATTGACAATCTCATCCATGCTAATGGCCCACCTATTACTGACATTAATCCTAGCATTACGACAAAAACTCCCATGGCAGGTCCAATTGCTGATATAGCTCCTACTTTAAATGCTTTCTTAGCTTCATTTTGACTCAGTCCAACATATTTTGCACTTGATAAAGCCCTTTTACTAAAAATCAGTGCTTGCAAAACGACAAGTAATGCGATTGGAAATGCACTGATCCATAATAATGGTGAGTTTGCTATATTTAAGTAATCTTTCATGTTAATTCCTCCTATTTATTCTATTCACCGTATTTAAAAGAATTTCTGCCCCTATTAAAACATCCTCCATTTTCGTGTGTTCATATGGACTATGACTTATGCCATCTATACTTGGTATAAAAATCATTGCAGTGGGAATGATGTCATTTAACATAGCGTTGTCATGCACTGCGCCACTATTGATTCTAATATAATTAATATCATTTAATAATACTTCTTCTTCTATTATTCCGATTAAATCTTGATCCATTTTTACTGATTTAGATGATCCAATAAGCTTTATTTTTACCTCCACATTTTTTTCTTTAGCAATTCTTTCACAAAGTTCATTAACATGATCACTGATTCTTTCAATATTATCTTGCTTCACATCCCTTATATCTACGCTAAAAATTGTCTCCTCAGCAATTACATTAGATGAATTTGGCTTCACATCAATTTTTCCAACCGTTATAACTGCATTCGCTAAATCTTCTACAAGACTTGGCATACTTCTTATCATTTCTGCAGATGCCAATAATGAATCTTTTCTATAATCCATGGGAGTTGTTCCAGCATGGTTTGAAACGCCCTTAACTGCAACTTCTAAAGTATTCATTCCTACAATCGATTCAACTATTCCAACACTCATCTTTTTTTTATCGAGTATACCCCCTTGTTCAACATGAAGTTCTATCATTGCCAGGCTTTCCTCTTTATCTATGAAATTATCTATTTCTGGGTGAAATTCAAATCCCATCTGTTGAATATAGTCATATGCACTCACCTTATCCTTTGTAAATAAGTTTTTTAGATCATTCAAAGTTAGTTTATTTGTCATGTATTTACTGCCTAGCATTGTTACACCAAAATTAGATCCCTCTTCTTCAGCAAATATCACAAATTCTAAGGGAATATTTAATTTTTCTTTGCTCTCATTAAATACTCTTAGCACTTCTAAACTGCAAAGTGTTCCTGTCAATCCATCAAATTTTCCACCTTGATATACAGTATCAATATGAGATCCTATCATTAAGTATTTGCTATCTGATTTGTTTGGATTAAATTTTGCTCTAATATTTCCCACCGAATCGATACTTATTTGTGCATTTAGCATTTCAAGTTCTTTAATTATGTACTCTCTTACTTTCTTATCTTCTTTACTATAAGATAGTCTTGTGCATCCAATTGAAGTAGATGAAATGCTGTTGATGTAATTGAAATCGTTTTCTAGTCTATCTAGATTAATTTTCAAAATACCACCCCCTTGCTATGATTTATATTATGCTTAAATACATCACTATGTTAATGCAATTTACATGCCAAAATAAAAGTGTAAGAAAAGGGCCTAAAATTCGCCTTATATCCTACACCTTAAAATTACTGATGAATATTTTCATTAATATGATGATTTTTATCATATTTGATGAATTTTATCATCTATAAATTATATTTTTTCCTTTTTTTTACTATTGTTGATTGATCAACCCCTAATATTTCTGCTTGTTCCCTTGTTGTTCTATACTTTTTCGCTACTGCCATTAATAATTTTTTTTCATAATTGCTAACCCCTTCTTTCAGAGGAACTATGTCTATGTCATAATCATCGTTATTGATGCAGTATAGATTATTGTTTCTGCATAAATTATCTACATCTTCAGCAGATATTTCATTAGATTCACTCTGTATTGTCAACCTTTCGATTATGTTTTTTAATTCTCTGATATTGCCTGGATAATTGTATGACAGCAATTTTTCATAGGCAGTGTTAGATATTGTTTTCTCTGTATCATATTTTTCATTATACATATTTAAAAATTTACTTATTAGATCTGGAATATCTTCTCTTCTCTCAGCTAAAGATGGTATTTTTATTGGTAAAATATTTATTCTATAATACAAGTCCTCCCTAAAAGTCTTATCCTTGACACATTGTTCAAGATCTTTGTTTGTGGCAACTATTATTCTAGCTTTTAATTCAATCTCTTTATGTCCCCCTATTCTTCTGAATTTTTTTTCATCTAATACTGCTAGCATTTTAACTTGCAAATCTAGGGGCATTTCAGCTATTTCATCTAATAATATTGTCCCATTTCCTACAAATTCAAACAGACCCTGCTTGCCTTCGTTTAGTGCTCCTGTAAATGATCCCTTCTCATATCCAAATAACTCTGATTCTAATAGCTGTTCTGGTATAGCACCACAATTTAGAGTTATAAATGGATCTTTATTTCTATCACTTGTGTTGTGTATGTAATGAGCAATATAATTTTTACCTACTCCTGTATCTCCCAATAACAGTATTAGAATATCTTTATATGCAAAATTATCTATAAGATCCTTTATTCTCGACATACTTTTGCTGTATACGCTTAAAGTACTATCATTGGCTTGGTTTCTTACTTCAAGTTCATGCCTATACCATTGTAATGTAGTTTCTGTCTCCTCTAATTGAGTTTCTAGACTCTTTTTTTCTGTTATGTCATAAGAAATATTTATGATTTTTACGATATTGTTATCTTCATCAAAAATTGGATATCCTGTTACCATTAATATTCTATTTGCATTTGTCTTTTGGATTAAACGTACCTTTTGCTTTTTTCTAATTACTTCTGCAGTAGATGATATATCAAAGACTCCTAATTTCTCCAAATCAAAACAGCTTTTTCCAATTATATCTTCTTTTATTCCAAAGTTTTTATTAGCAGATTTATAAACTCTATAAAATACTCCATTTCCATCTGCTATAGTAATTTGATCAATCGCTAAATCTGCAGCAATCTTAAGTTCTTCAAATCTTTCTTTCCAGTATTCTACTTCATTTATCACTGAAATCACTCCAATATGATTATTGATTTTTAAAATAATAATCTGTTTTGTATTAATATTTATTATATCAAAAATATTATAAATATTCTCATTCTTATTGGACTGATATATATAGTATGTTTTTGTTATAAGTATAAAGGCTATTTACCCTTAAAATCTTTTCTCATAAAAACGGCTGATAAAAATCATAATAATAGGGTCCATTATTATCATGCTACCTGTTATAATAGCAGGTATATACCATTCATATACTATAAAAACAACTGTTATGATTCCAATGAATGAAATTAAAACAACTGAGTTCATAGCATTTACTTTATCTCTTATCATTTCATTTCTTTCATCTTTTGAGAGAATATTATATTCTTTATCTTTTGCAATCATTTTATTGTGAATGATGTTTACATGTGTAATTGCGAGTACAAAAGAAAATAAAATAGTGACAGCAGTTTGAGTTGATCTATTTAAATCTAGAGTAAAAATAACTATTAGCAAAACTAATGAAATTAAGTATCCTAAATACCATATTTTATTATTCTTCATTTTCATCCTCCTGATAAATAAAAATTTCTTCAATTGGCACGCCAAAGTATCTAGAAATTTTAAATGCTAAAATAATTGATGGATTGTACCTACCATTTTCTAGCGATCCAATTGTTTGCCTAGATACTTCAAGAGCTGATGCTAATTCTTCTTGGGTGATCCCTTTTTTCTTTCTAAGTTCTTCCAATTTGTTTTCCATATTACCTCCTAAAAAAGTAAAGCATGCTTTACATATATTATATCAATTATTTTTATATATGTAAAGTATACTTTCCGTTTATATGAATTTAAATTTTCATGTTTAACATACAAAAAGAGAGCTCGTCTTATTTGCTCTCTTTTCTTTTAAAATAATAAAATTTACTTATAGTCAGGAAATTTTTCTAAAAATACCTCATTTGCTTTCAATAGATTTTCATAATATTTATCATATGATGGTGATAATTATTCAACTATCGCTATAGCATTTAAGTCAATATTATTAAACTGATTTTTCAACATGTTATTGTGAGTGACCATTATAAAAGAATATTGACTAGACAATTTATCAACTAAAAAATTCATGCTTTTATCATCTAGATTTGAGTCAAATTCATCTATTAATAATATATTAGGATTTGTAATTAAAGCACGTGCTATTGCTAATCTCTTTTTTTCTCCTTCAGATAATCCAATAGAATCTATATTTAACATATAGTTTAAATCATAGTTAATTTTCTTTAAATAACTATTTAAACCTACATATGAGAATATATCTAATAATATTTCATGGCTTATTTCTCTTCCTAACAAAACATTGTTAGCTAAAGTATCATTAAAAATATATGTGTTCTGTGGAATATATCCAATTTTATTTGTAAATAATATATTCTCTCTTAAAGTTGATATTCTCCCTGCACCACTATGCAGAATCCCTTTTTGCGCAGGAGTAGCGGAACCTGTCAATATAAACTGCCCCTTTTTACCTCTTTGGTCCACTTCAAATCTTACTGCATCCCATAGTTCAGGAACTTCTTGCCATTCGTCTATCAGCCTTGGTGTATTCCCCTCCAAAACTAGTTTGGGATCTATTTTTGCCAAAGACTTGTTCTGGAAATTCCCAGCAGGATCTGCCAGATTTCATTCGGTCACTTTTCCCTTTTTCATTCAGTCACTTTTCTGTTTTATATTCGGTCACTTTTTTAATTTATGACTCTTGCATTAAAAAACTATATAAACAAGAAGAGCTAAACACACTTACTAGAAGATTTGGCTGCTTTTATACTTTATTTCAATTTTCATAGTCTACTCCATGAATTCCTGAATAAATCCTGTTTCCCCATATTTAAGAAAGAACTCCGCAATGGCGATCTCCACTATCTCTCTTTGGAAATATTCTTCTCCTTGCTAGAAGCTGTGATCATGTGTTCAAGCACTGTATTTGTCAACCAAAAATTTCTCTAAATTTTAATCGAAAATTCCTCTAGAAGATTTTTCAACTATTTTTTGGGGTACTTTTAGATTAACATAAACACGGTCAAATGGTACTAGACTCCCAAGTCGAGTTTTTTGAAGTGATTTCTCCATGGGCTTTGGAGCATATTATCCACACTTTCTATAACTTTTGAAGCATGGCTTGGTTGCAATACTAATATGTAGTCGCGAACTGTACCCCGCTTAAATGAAACTCCTGTGATCACTGCATTCTTAAGTATTGAGTCTTCATTCATCCAATTAAAACGCTGCAAATAAACAGACTCTTGTTCTCGGCTTCGGTGATTATAAAAGATTACACTCTTTCCAGCAGCAAAATAGTCGACAATCTCACTCGGCATAATGTATTTATTGCTCTTTGCGGACCCAGCAGATACACTTTTTACAATTAACCCATTGTCAGGGTCAAGAAAAACAATTTCTGCATCCCCCAGCACTTCCAATGCCTTGATATGCCAATCTCTGCGAGAGAAAGTCCTCGATGGTGGAAGAAGCACTTCGTGGTAATAAAGAGCCCTCGGAATCAGATACTTATTTTCTAAAGCCAAAACGCTGCGCTTACTATTTAATATTGATTTTAAAGAATCTCTCAGAGAATCATCACAGCCATTATATTTTGGATCTGAGATATAACCAATATGTTTGCCGTCAGCATTGTGGTTCTCATTTGGAGTTAAATACCAATTTACCCCAATGCAAAGTTCTATCCTACTAATTTGTCGTAGCAAACCGATTTTCCCAAAATCCCCAACATCCCCAGCATATCTATTTTGCATACTCACCCTCCCAACAGCGGTTGATCATACTTGAACACACTTCGTTAATCTAACAAACATTATAATTCTGACTATTTCTTATGCCTCTCACATGCAAGGCATATTTCTCGCTTTCTTAAAATTGTCTCAATATCCATTAGGAAAGGCAATCCATCATTGGGTATCCAGCCATTGTTCACGCCGCAGGATATTTCATCGCAGTCATATTGATTAATATTGCCAGAGTATATTGGGCAAAAAAATTCATTGTTATCAGAAGTTTCAAAATTTATAATCGGTGGATGTAATTCGTCTACCAAGTGCATAAGTGTTTCTCTTTGCACTCCATTTAATTTGATTTTCTTCATGGCTTCATTCCCACCTTTCTTCAAGAAATTATTCAATACTAACTACAAACAGAGTCTTTAATGACTATTATCTCATTTTCTTTAAATAGATTTTTATAATATTTATCACATGATGGTGATAATTTTCTCATACTAGGCATGAATATCTCATTAATGGATTAGTCAAATCAAAATGATATTTTTTCTTTAAGTGTATTAATCACTTTTTCTTTAACATCCTTATTTAATTTATCTAGCTTTAGTTCGTAGTTTATATAATCCCAGAAAGCCTCTACTATGTTTTCTTCATCAAAGTATATTACTACACCATTATCATTGGCGTCCCAAACAAATAATCCTACACCTTCTTTTAAATAAAAATTATAGTTTCTGACATTTTCGCCAGTTAGAAGCATTAGATTATAATCAGGATGGTTTTCTAATAAATAAGTACAATTTTTTAAGTGCAATAACAGCTCTTCCCTAGAATGATATAAATCTTTCCCCGAGAGAAAATTATATAGTTTATTTTTAGAAAAATCTTCTTTTGATTCTAATATGTCGCTTTCTAGTATTTCAGTGAACGAATATTTATTCAAAGTTTCAGGTAATTTAAGGATATTTTCTTCATATATGCCTATAAGATCTTTAGGGAGATTTAAAGTTTGTTTGTCTGAAATAGAATTATATAATTCTATTGGCATAGTCAATATTGATGGATATGAGGATTTAAATACTGTATTTCTCTGAGTCTTTTCAAATTCAAATAATTTTATATAGTATTGTATCTTTGTCTTTTCCGTGAATATTTCTGCTAAAGGTTTACAAAGGGCTTTGTAGTTTAAGTATTCTCTTTTTAATGCATCAATTGTTTTTTTATCAAAAGTCAATATATTTGCTGTGTTTTTTATTTCATAAAATACAGATGTTGCTTCTATTGCAGCGGTATTTGATGCAACAAACAATGTCCTTTGAAACACACCATCTCTTTTTTTAGGGTAATAATAGGGTTTAACATGGCCAGTTAAATAAAACGGCATCCATCCTCTAATTGCAGATAGCATCTCATCAAAGTTTCTTGTTATCGTGTGTATAATCTCGATTTCATTACCTTTTTCTATGACTTCATGCATGAGAATGCTCCATTCTCTAAAAAAATTTAGATCATCAATGAGCCAACTTAAGTTTTCATCACTAAATAAAAGTAATGTCTGGGGTTTTTCTTCTTCTATGACAAGATTTAGAAATTTCAAAGCAGCTTCTCTCTTTCCTTCAATACCGAAGTATACCTCAAAATCTTTTTGTATCATACTCTTATCTATTGTCTCAGTCATTATATGCTTTTTATTTTCTTCATTTCCTAAATTAACATACTTAATCAAAATTGAGTCAATGCTTTCGTCATTTTCATCACTTAGCCATTGGATGATATTTTCTTTAAATACTTTACTATCTTTTTCGGATTCAATTTTAAGCATTTTCGTAAAATACAAGGCTATCATGTCAATGTATTCGATGTTATTTGGAAATTTTCTCTCTCCTCTTCTCAATCTACTTATATACGAGGGGTCTAATTTTAGGTAATGAGCAAGAGAACTGTTCTTTGTATTGGTTATATTCATCAACAAGTCTAATTTTTCATAAAATTCCATATTTTCACCCCATTCACATTTTATCTCTTAATATTACAAGTAAAAGATGTTTTTGTCAACTAAAATGACAAGACATATAAATATTCTATGATAATGTCATATTAAATTTAATCTGATAAAATGTCAGTATGAGAGAGGAGATTTTTAATATGACCCAAAAGGAAATAACAAGACTTAGGGTTATTAACCAAACTATTGATGGAGTATTAACTATT
>JAHDQA010000070.1 GCA_018434075.1 Tissierellaceae bacterium | reverse complement strand
TTTAAACGTAAATAAATAATCCAGGTGGTCAGATTTAAATGTAAAAGATGATCCTTGGATGAAAATAATAAATTTATGAATTGAATTGCCAGTGGTCAATTTTATTCGTAAAAAGTGGTCAATTTTACTTGACAATCAACAGACGATAGAAATGGTCACGACCATCCACACCTTTTTTTAGTCGAATAAGTTGAATCCTACCAAATTTATCCCAGTGTTTCTCAGCAAATTTTGCTAATCCTACAGCTTTGGGGTAATTGTCTTTACGACTAGGGTCATGAGGTTCAAGAATGTCGAAAACATAACCTTCTGTATCAGCTCTCACAACTACCAAATCTGGGAACATGGAAGTGGTAACGCCGTTAACTTCATACGGAATTTCGAGTGACCATTTTTTACGATCAAGATTACGCAACCAGCAAATAGCGCCATTTTTTAGTTCTTCATCAATAACTCCGCTTTCCCATTTATTTAGTGATGTTTGGAATGTGCCATCCTCAGCACAGTAGAGATGTTGTTCAAACTTTATTCTATCGTCTGGCAGATAAAAATCGATTGAATCCGGCAATACCCATGGCACTGCAATTGGTTGTGCTGAAGCGTTGATTAATCTTTCATAAACATTCTTTCGTGCCTCATTTAGCTTTGCAATGGCGCGTTTGTTATTTTCATACAGTGTAATAAATTCTTCCTCTGCGAAATCATTTATTCTTTCCATTGCATTAGTATCATTTGTAAGAACGATTATTTCAACTTTTACATCAATATGATCCCTGGTACTATTCCGAATCCAATATTCTTTGTGCAAGCCTTCCCCTAACAATTTTCCCGATTGTTCAAAATGACGAGAAATATCAAACTCTGATACTGTCATAGTCTGTGAGGACTCATCAAAAGAATAGGCATTGTCTCCATAATCAAATGTCAACGTGCCAAGCTCAAAGCCAGTGATTGCAGCTACTCGGTTTTCAAAATCACCACTTTCTTTGATCCGCGTGATTTCCTCATGCATTTTTAACAACACTGCGTTTTTGATAGTCTTTTGAGCTTCTAAGTCGATACCATCCATGGTAAGAGCACGAGAAATCTGAATTAATAATTTTAATGGTGCTTGCTTACGAACTGAATCTATCCGGTAAGTGATGAGGTTATCCATTGCATCAAACACGTCTGTATATGCCAAGTTTCGCCCTAATGTTACAAGCTCTTTGTTAGTTCCTGTTTCTGTTGGCATAATTGCTTCACTGTCACGTAAAGCATTAACAACATTTTTTACCGTTTCTTCATCAAAGTATGGAAGGAATAAGCTGACGCTGTTAAGTTCAGCATCAGAAGATATCCTTCTGGCCAAAGGTGTACGAATAACTCGCCCTAACAATTGAGCAATATAAGTATAATCCTGCGCACTACGGAATGACATCATTGTTTCGGCACGTGGACAATCCCATCCTGTAGAGAGATTCATTTTGAAGAATACAACCATCACATTTTCTTCGTCATTTATTCTAGACGCTTCTATTTGTTGTATTTCAACATCACGTACTTTAAGTGTGCCACGGTCATTGAATGTATGCACGACTTCACCTGGCTGTAATTTGCGTCCTATTGTTTCTTCTAGTAAATCAATACAAGTTCCTAAATCAGTATGAGTTGCTTCACGCTCATTGCCATCTTCAACCTGTATAACAAGAATAGGGTTCACCATTTTCTCGTCTTCGCGCTCACAGTAGGATTTCCAATGAGCACATTTTTTGCGCCAATTATCTACTGCACCTTTAAACATTGTCATATCGGCAGTTAATTGAATATCTGGATAGTGTATGATGATTCTGTCTTTCAACAAACCGGACTCACGTACCTGCTCAGGTGGAACGATGACTTTCTGGACGGTTGATGTCGTTCCGGCAATTAAATTATCAAATTTCTGGGGTGTCGCTGTCACACCGATCACTAAAGGCATGACACAAAGTCCGTCTTCTTTACTGCCTTTAATAAATTTTTGCATTATTGACTGTGCCTTGTTTTCTGCTTGAACGGATGTATAGGTACCCCTATGCGCTTCATCAATCACCACATAAAATTGTTTAGGACTGCGCTTAGCAGTATTAGTAAGTGTTTCCCAGATGGAATATTGGCGTGTATCTGAAGTCCCTGTTAGCAGTTTATCAGAACCGAGTTTTTGAGTATTTAAAAAGTAAATGCAACCACCCTCGAAATATTCAGTGTTAAAGGTTGATTCTATTGTTACCAGATCACGAACACGAATTTTGTCAGATTTACTTTCAATCTTCAGCCTTGTTTGTTCGTTAAGCTCCGGTGAATCGGATAGCCAAATGAAAACAGAATCTGGCTCTCCAATGCTGTCAGCACTGCCATATAATATATCCTCAAAAAGTGTTGTCATAATGATAGTTTTTCCTGAACCCGTAGGGGCGGAAAAGGATATTATCTGTGGATCGCGTTCGCTCCACATCAAATGCGCTTTATTAATTTTATCATGTAGTTCGGCAAGGGCCGTTTCCTGAAAAGGAAATAATATATCTCTCATTTATGAATCCCTCCTGCTTCCCAACACAAAGTTATCGATATAATCGCGATAAAGTTGGTATGTGTTATTTGCTTTTACTCCAGCCGTCATTTCACGGAAAGCTTCCTCGGAGTTAGTAACGAAGTAGACTACTTGGATATTATCCTCTTCAGAAAGCTTTTCGGTAAACTCAGCAAACTTTGTTTCATCAACCAGGATAGCAAAGCCATTTTGAGGTAAAATTAGCATTTCAGGTTCATCATTGCTGTTTACTTCTGGTCGTTTTCCAATGGCACCAGATTTAAGCCATAGTAACGGTAATATTTCGCGGAACTGTTGACCTAATGAAACACTGTTTTTATCCAAGAATTCTAGCTTGAAGTATTCAGCGTTTGCAGGAAAGCCTTCACTCATAGGACGCTTAACTTGTGATGTTACGATGATTGACCCAAGTAAGTGAGAAACACGTGTTTTGATAGACTTGAATATGGCAGCTGATTTTGATGCAATATAAAAGTCTGTGATATGATCCTGTTCCTCAAGAGCAGTCAACCACTCATCAGCGGAATCTACATCAAAGAGAATTGAAGCTGTATGTTTATCCGAAACGATGAATTTACTGTCTTTGCTTACTAGTGATTGCGGTAGTTGTGCCTTTCCTTCCTTGTTTTTGAGTAAAGAGACGATTTGCTTTTTTGCAGTAGCGGTTAATTCAGAAGGATTATCTACAAAACCCAACTGATAGAATGAGCGCTCAATCTCATTAGATGCAGTCTGAGTCGTGAAGTATTCACCTGTTAGGGTTGAACCATCATCTCGCTTGCCAAGAATGCTATACTTTGTCCTTGGCCAAGTTACCGCACGACAAATTCCATGTTTTTCCCATTCAATGTCGCCAGGCTGATAGCCATTTTTTTTCAAGGCCTTTGCTTCATCATCGGATACCTCATTATTTGTTACTAATATACAGCGGCGGTTTCCGTCATCCTCAGAATTAAGTAAATTTACTGCATGTAATGTGGTGCCGCTACCTGCAAAAAAGTCAACAATTAGAGCGTTTTTCTTTCCGGATACAGCGAATGTTAATGCTTCATGGACAGCATAAAGCGATTTTGGGTATGAGAAGCCACCACCAAGTATGGATCTAATCATATCTGTACCGTGGGCTTCTGCATTACATAAAGGATCAGTCCAAACCGTTTTTGGAGGTTCGCTTTCTCTACGAAGGATAACTTCTATTCGATCTCCTTTTTTTTCAATAAACATTCTATCTTTTACTGATTCTACAGTATCGCGCCCATATCTCCATTTCTTTTCAATGCCATTCTTATCAATGGGCCAAACATAAATTGTACCATCTTCATTATGCTCTACTTGAGCTGTAGGGTGTAATTCTTTATCAAGTAAATCACCGAAACCGATGATATTATAATTAGAGTCTAAAATTACTGGATAAAAACATGTCGCACCTTCATATCGGCCTGATGTGCTCCCCCAACGTCTTAGATTATATACATCTCCACCAGTATGTTGCTTGCGGTAAATAGTACTTTCTGCTGAATATGAAAATATCGCATATTCGTGAGTCACAGAGAATTTTTTGCCCTGAGTTCCACCGGGATTATGCTGAATGGTTACACAAGTATGAGTTAGGTTTGGAAAAAGTTCATGAAGTAGAACCCATAGATGTGCATATTCATTATCATCTATTGTAGTAATCAAAACGCCATCATCAGCAAGTATTCTTTTTGCAATCTTTAATCGTTTTTGCATCATTGAGAGCCACTTACTGTGGCGCCAGTTATCACTAGAATCAACATAGTCATTATTGTATTTCCAATCCCGCGCACCTGTGTTGTATGGGGGGTCGATATAAATACAATCAACCTTCTTAGGGTAGAGATATTCCAGTAACTGAAGGGCATGATAATTGTCTGCTTCAATGACTGCATGCCATAAGTTACTATCAGGCGCATTTTCTACAGAATCAATCGGTTGAAGAGTGGGAAAAATTGGCTCGCCAAATTGAGCAACTGAAACTAGCTCCGTGATTGGTATGTTCTCGGTATTACCAGTTGCTTTGTTGCGGCAAAGGGCAACATCTCCATCTAACTTCAGTACCGTATATACATCATTAATGTGGCCTGTTTTTTGTGCAACAGTCGAGCCACGTTTGATAGGAACTTCATAAAGTGGAGTGCATTCAGGGATGTGCTCCTCAAATACAAGACCAAATTTTTTGTTTTTTGATATGCGGGCAAATTCCTGTTCCAAGCGATTACGCAAAGAAGTGTCAGGGATTTGACGCAGTAAATCATTGATTGCAGCCATTTTTTAAATCCTCCTATATTTAATCATTCGTTTCGTACTTACTCCACGAACGACCAAAAAGTTCATTTCCGTCTGATAAGCGCAAGATTGCTGTTTCTTCTAAAATTCTATGTGCTTTCTCGGTTGTAGAATCAGCTTTATCAAATGCAATAAAAACCTGGCGCTTGGTAGATTGATAACGTTCCAATATATGCTCCAGATGAACATCCTCAATACGTTTAAGAATATTGGAGTCATGGATGATCGCAGGAATTGGGCGTAATTCAAGTACACCCAAATCGTACACAACAAGGCTCTTGAATGCTGTTCCTTCACTTGTGTTGCCAGGAGTTTCGAAGATGATGTCCTTCTGGGGAGTGATATACAAAAGAGGAGCAGTTTCCTGTTTCTCAGTTACTACGCCGTTAATTGTTTCCATACGAAGATTGATGTCATCTTGTATCTCGCCTAGTTTTTCAGTTTGTTGCAACAATAGTTTTTCAAGTTTTTGCTCTGCTTCAGCTCGAGCATCCTGCAACTCTTTTTGATGAATCAACTCGGCTGTTTCTTCTTCAAGTCTATCAATGCTTTTTGATACATTAACACACTGAGAGAGTACTCTCTCAGACATCTCTTTTGCTATACCGGACTCTTCGATTTTTCGATTTAGGCGTCTGATTTCCTTATCATATTCTTCGATTAGTGGTTGTAATCGATAGATTTCCTGATCCATTTCTTCGCCTAAAATCTCTCTGATTTTTATATGAAAATGTTCAATTTCTTCAAATGCTTTTAAATTTGCATTTGGAAAGAAGCGTAGCAAGGATTCAAATTCACTTGCGGTTTCAGCCTTGCTGTCAGTTATATTGCTTTTTATAGCATTTAGCTGTGATTGCAGACGATTGCGCTTACGTATTATGCTATTCAATTCTTTTTGAACAGCTGTTATTCGTTCGAATGTTTGTGTATCAAACCCAAACATTGCTAATTGAGCCTCTTCGCTGTTTTTCATTAGCTTTTGGAGTCTCTTTCTCAATGACTCGATAGTCTTTTGGTTACTTTCGATTTTATCTATGTCCACCTTTTGACGCTGACGAGATTTAAGCTGTGAAGCTTTAATTCCGAGTTCTTCCTCCATAAATTTGATAGAAGCAAGGATTTTGTAATGACCAAATAGCTTCAATAGAAAATCCACAGCCTTTTCATCTTGCTCACGAGGTTTCACTAACAATGGATACTTTTCTAGTGTATTTTCACGTCCATAGATACGGAAAAAACGCTCGGTTATTTCTGAAAACGTAAGGGCTGGTAGCCCAATTTTATATTCCTGAAACAGAAATCTTCGAAATTCGTCAAGCGTCAATTTTGTTATGAAATGGCGCTCTTTATCGATTCGATATACACTTTTAGGATCGTCAGTGCTTCTATAGAAATAATATGGCTGTCCCTCAAATTCGAAAGTGAAATAGATGGTATGTGGGCCTATTTCCTTTTTTATATCATCTGTCAGGGAGTAGTAGCTTTCACCGCCGAATACATAATCTATAATCCATAGGAATGTTGATTTTCCGATTGCATTGCTACCGCCTGCGCTACCTAGAACTGTATTTAAGCCTGAGTTAAACCGGATAATTTGATGCTCTGGAGCAAATTTATCACATTGAATCTCTATCAACATATCGTAGCACCCTCCCTTCTTCAATTAGTCCAATTTTACCTAATGCAAACAAGCAGTCTAAAGCACTCAGGAAATCAGCCATGTCCTTTTCACGATATCTAGTTAGTTCAAATAACTCTTTAGGTGACATATCCTGTTGTGCTAATGCCTCTAAAATATCTGGGAAAAGAGAAATAACGCTGTTTGTATAGGAAGTTACTTTATTTGGTAATCTCATCGAACACCTCACACCTTTGAACGAAGTAGGAGATTATTATCTCGCAAGCTTCTCTATATTTGCGGCCGGTTTTTTCAAACAAAGTTTCAACAAGTAGGTTGTATATTGCGCTTTGAGATATATGTGATTCACTTGCATCTTCATACATCCGTTTGACGCTTTTTGCAAACTTATCGACGTTCAGCTTGTTTTCTCCGGCCAACCGATCTAATGCATCATTGACTCCCTGATACAACCGCCGAACATCAAAAAGCACTCTTTCTTTCAAACGTTTTTCAGTGATTTTATTCTCAACTTTTACAGGTTCAATTTTGAGTTGTGTATCATCAGTAACATCCATTAAGTCAACTTCCCGAAGTACTTGTTCGATTTGCTTTTCTATTGTATATCTCGAGGTTGCATCTCTTGCAGCCATAAGAACTTCCAAGTCATGCTTTTCTGATAGTAAAGCTAATTTTACTTCCTCAGAAGCATTTTGAATTTCGCGCTCACATTCAACACATAAAACCACTTCATCAGTTTCTGAAAGGCGAACGACCTTAGCAAAGTTAACGTCGTTGCCTTCTTTTTTTATACCTAAAACTCTTCCGCACTTTTGGCATTTGCCACCTGTTTCTGCAAGCAACACTAAAGAGCGGGCATCAATCGCAATTTCGTAAGCAGTTTCCATAGACAAATTGCTATACGTTGTAATGAAACTAATATCCATTTTTTGATCTTCAAAGGACTGTATGTACTCGGTAGTTGTCTCTTTCACGCTATCTTCGCAATTTCGGTTCTCGACATTTAATACTGTGTAAAGAAAAACTCCGGCGATAAAGTCTTCAAAAACAAAAGCATCACGTCTTACTATAGATTTCTTGGTCATGCCATTCACTATTTCGACTATTGTGTCAGGCTCAATTGTATTATCAGACGCAATAATGTCTTTCAGAGCAAGAATGATGAGGCTCCTTTTATTGCTATCCAACATGTTAAGAATGTGCTGTTTAAAGTAATTAGAAACAGCGCGTGGGTCTACTGTTGGAGCTTTATCAGTTATATTAGGCGATAGATTCTTTTTACCCAGAATTAAATCTGAAACAGTACCGTCCTCACCACGAATATCATAAGTAGGCGCAATAGAAAGCAGCATGGTACCACATAGAAGTTTTTGTGAAATTCTTTTTGCGCTACAAATCTTTAAAATTGTTGCAAAAGTACCAAAACATAGCTTTTTCATATATTGCGCCTCCTTTCATTGAATTTAATCTGTTGAAGTATCGTCATCGACGTAGTCAACAATATCTCCAATGTTGACATCAAGGGCTTTACAGATTCTTCCTAACACATCCATGCTTACCGGCAGATCTTTACTCATTTTTGCTATCGTTGTCGACGTTAAGTTCGTTATTGCCATTAAATCCTTTTTCATCATTTTTTTATCTATTAAAAGTTTCCACAATTTGTTATAACTAAAAGCCATTATAATCGCCTCCAAGCACAATTGGATGGTATCCAAAGACGTGTCTTTATTATTATAGCAATTTACTAAGCGAAATACAATCAATTATTTAAATATGCTTATTCAATCTTTACGAACGCTTAGTTCGTTTGACGTCATAAAAACGAATTGTTATTTGTGGAGTCCCAGCGGAGTGTCAGCGGAGTTGTAGCTGAGGATTTAAAGTGTATGACTTTATAAAATTTAGTTAGACGGTAAGACAAGCTGAACTTTTTGAAAAGGGGGTAAAGTCATGGAAGAAATTCGTGATTGTAATGGTCGCATAGCTTGCAAGGGCAATGCAACAACAGGTCTCATAGAAGTGTTATATAAACGCTGTAAAACCAGTACACAAATACCTATTGGAGGAACTTTAAGAATTGAACGTGATGGTGTTGTGACGATAGTCACTCGATTAAGCGATTCTGCTTTTCATGTAGAAAGTCATGCTAATGCAGCATAGAAAGATAGCTAACTAAATAAAAAATCCGCAGAGCTGCACGACGGCCAGGATAAGTTCTCACACTAGAGAACTATCTTGGCCGTCCTTTTTTGTTCTACGGATCTTTTCGGCTCCTGCGGATTTTTCAAAGCCAAATTTTGAAAACCAAAGGAGTCAAATTATGAAAAGAGCGTACAAAACAAGTAAAAAGAAGAGAACTAACTACATTTATTACACTGCTGAAGGAACAAAGATTGTGATTACCCCAGGTGAAGATGGAGTCACCGAAGCTGATATCGAGCTTTTACATACTATGGATGATGACGAAGTGGACGAGCAGCGCCGGTACGATTATCGAGTGACAACACATCTGGATGCTTATCATGATGGCGAAGAGGAAGCGGCAAATGACCGCAATAAGTATCTTGCAGATGATACTGCGAATCCAGAACAGCTAATTATACAAGCAGAAGATGAGGCTGAACATCAAGATATGCTGGACAAGTTAACCAAGGCAATGGAGTGTCTTTTACCACAACAAAAAGAACTCTTCAAAAAAGTATACCTTGAAAAACGATCCAACACTGATATTGCAACAGAAGAAGGTGTTACAGAAGCGGCTATTCGTGGTCGCCTTAAGAAGCTTCAAGAAAGACTTAGAAAAATTCTATCCTAATTGGGTTCGCAAGAACCCTTTATAAAAAAATCTTTTCTGAAAAGGGGGTTCGAAAGAACTCTCTTTTTCGCTTATCGGTGAGGGGCAGATAAATCGCCCCCAGAAAGGAGATGGAATATGAACCTTAAACACAAAGTCACAATCAATGTGGCAAGGCCCGGTGGCGAAAGAAGCTCAGTAATTCAAAGCAGTCGGAAGACAATCCGAGCGAGAATGCTTGATTTCCTATTTGGAAAGAAAGTCAGTCTGCTTGTAATTACTCCCGGTGACTCAGTTGAGACGGTAGAAATAAAGGAAATCAAGGAAGGAGGTGTGGGTCATGAGTAAGATTAAGCTCCTTCTCGATGTGGTGTCAGATCTTAGAGCTCTGGCAGATAGTGTTCAGGCTGTAGCTGATGCAATAGCAAGTAATGGGCCTCATGAGATTACAAAGCCAGAGCAACCAAAGCCTGAAAATCAATCTGAAGAAAAGCAGCTCACCTTAGAAGAAGTAAGGGCGGTACTTGCGGAAAAAAGCCATGACGGATTTACAGCTGAAGTAAGAGCACTTCTAGAAAAGTATGGTGCATCAAAACTCAGCCAGATTGATCCAAGCAAGTATGCTGCACTTCTTGCCGATGCGGAGGGATTGAAATGAGTAAACATGCAATTCTCTCTGCATCTGGAGCCCATAGGTGGTTAAACTGCACACCATCAGCGAGGTTGGAGCTGGAGTTTGACGACAACAGCGGTGAAGCTGCGGCTGAAGGCACAGCTGCCCATGCGTTAAGTGAGCACAAGCTCCGCAAAGCGCTTAAGATGAGATCAAAAAAGCCGGTTTCTCCATATGACTCAGATGAGATGGATAATTATACTGATGGTTACGTGGAGTTTGTGCTTGAAGTGATTGAGCAAGCCAAGCAGGCCTGTAGTGATCCCCTGATCTTGATAGAACAGCGGCTTGATTTTTCAAAGTATGTGCCTGATGGCTTTGGGACCGGGGATTGTGTAATTATAGCTGATGGAACTCTTCATATTATTGATTTTAAGTATGGTCAGGGTGTCTTAGTCAGCGCAGAGGACAATCCTCAAATGAAACTATATGCCCTTGGTGCACTGGATCTCTTTGATGGTATTTATGACATCGAGATGGTTTCAATGACAATCTATCAGCCCCGTCGAGAAAATGTCAGCACGTCCATAGTCTCAAAAGAAAGCTTGTATCAGTGGGCTGAAGAAGTTTTGAAGCCTAAAGCTGAACTGGCCTTCGCTGGTGACGGAAACTACTGCCCTGGAGAATGGTGTCAATTTTGTCGAGCAGCAGTGAAATGTAGAGCAAGAGCAGAAGCAAAAATGAAACTGGCTACATTTGAGTTTGCACTACCGCCACTTTTATCAGATGAAGAAATTGCTGACATTCTATCTTCTATCGGTGATCTCACCAGCTGGGCAAATGAGATTATAGCCTATGCGACGGATGAAGCAGTTAATCATGGAAAGAAGTGGCCAGGGTTTAAAGTAGTCGAAGGTCGCTCCAACCGTAAATATAAAGATGAAGAAGCAGTCGCAGAAGCAGCAAAGAATGCAGGATACCGAGATATATACAAGCAAAGTCTCATCACTATTACCGAAATGGAAAAATTGATGGGCAAGTCAAAATTTAATGAAATCCTTGGTGAGCTAGTTATGAAGCCACCAGGCAAACCGACGCTAGTTCCAGTTTCAGATAAGCGTCCTGAAATGAACACATCATCAGCAAAAAATGATTTTATGGAGGTATAAAAATTATGTCAAAAACAGCAAAAAGAACAAATCCAACAAAAGTAGTCACAGGAGTTGTCAGACTTTCTTATGCTAATGTGTGGGAACCTAAATCAATCAATGGCGGTGCTGAAAAATACAGTGTGAGCCTGATTATTCCTAAGAGTGATACTAAAACCTTAAGTGCTATCAATGAAGCGGTGAATGCTGCAATAGAAGAAGGTAAAGGTAAATTCGGTGGTAAGATTCCAAATAAAGCGGCGTTAAAGCTTCCTCTACGTGACGGAGATATTGATCGTCCAGATGATGAAGCTTATGCAAATAGCTATTTTATCAATGCCAATAGCAATACCCCTCCACAAATTGTAGATAGAAACGTCAATCCAATCATTGATCGTTCTGAAGTATACTCTGGTGTCTATGCAAGAGTGAGTATCAACTTCTACGCCTTTAACTCCAATGGAAACAAAGGTATAGCCTGTGGCCTTGGAAACATTCAAAAAATCCGCGATGGTGAGCCTTTAGGCGGTAGAACCAATGCAGCTGATGACTTTGCCACTGACGTGGATGACGACTTTTTATCATGAGAACCCTCAGCATAGATATAGAAACATATAGCAGCGTAGACCTCGCCAAAAGCGGGGTCTATCGTTACGCTGAAGCACCGGATTTTGAGATTTTACTTTTCGGTTACAGTGTGGATGCTGGGCCGGTTCAAGTAGTAGATTTCGCTTGTGGCGAAAAAATACCTAAAGAAATACAGCAAGCGATTCTAGATAATAATGTTACCAAATGGGCGTTTAATGCGCAGTTTGAGCGGATTTGCTTATCGAAGTACTTTGGTATACACCTTGCACCTGATTCTTGGCGTTGCACAATGGTTTGGTCTGCGTACCTTGGGCTTCCTTTATCTTTGGAAGGAGCAGCAATCGTAACAGGAGCAGACAAGAAAAAGCTAACAAAAGGTAAAGAGCTCATTCGATATTTTTCAGTTCCATGCAAACCAACAGTAACTAATGGTGGTCGTACACGAAATCTACCTGAACATGCTCCAGAGAAGTGGAATAGCTTCAAAGCATATAATCTTCGAGACGTTGAAGTTGAACTTTCTATACAGGAAAAGCTTCAAAAATTTCCTATGCCTGAAGAGGAATGGAATAACTATATTCTAGATCAGCAAATCAATGATCGGGGTATTCAGTTAGATTTGGAATTGGTAAAAAAAGCGATTCAATGTGATGAAAAAGTAAGAGAAGAGCTAACAAGCAGACTAAAAGAACTAACTGATCTTGATAATCCTAATTCAGTTGTTCAAATGAAGTCCTGGCTATCGGAAAAGGGTCTGGAAACAGACAGTCTTGATAAGGCATCAGTTAAGGCACTATTAAAGGAAGCTCCAGAACATCTGAGTGAAGTACTGGAACTGAGACAGTTACTAGCCAAATCCAGTGTAAAGAAATACACCGCAATGGAAAATGCCGTATGCACTGACGGAAGAGCTCGGGGACTACTACAATTCTACGGTGCTAATCGAACCGGTAGATTTGCAGGAAGGCTTATACAAGTTCAAAATCTCCCTCAGAACCATTTGTCGGATTTGGAACAGGCACGTCGATTGGTTAGAGGTGGCCATTTTGATGCCTTGGAAATATTGTATGACTCTATTCCGGGAGTTTTGTCTGAATTAATTCGAACCGCTTTTGTGCCAAAGAAAGGATATAAGTTTATCGTTGCTGACTTTAGTGCAATAGAGGCTAGAGTTATTGCTTGGCTTGCAGGCGAGACATGGAGAAACGAAGTGTTTGCTACTCATGGAAAGATTTATGAAGCATCTGCTTCCCAGATGTTTAAAGTCCCCTTAGAAGAAGTCACAAAAGGCAGTCCTCTAAGACAAAAAGGAAAAATTGCGGAGCTGGCCTTAGGTTATGGTGGTTCTGTAGGTGCATTAAAAGCAATGGGTGCACTTGATATGGGTCTTACCGAAGAAGAATTAAAACCTTTGGTCTACGCATGGCGAAATGCAAATCCTAATATTGTACGACTTTGGTGGGATGTTGATCGTGCTGTCAAAGAAGCTGTAACAGAAAGGTGCAGAACTGAAACTCATCGTATCCGTTTTGAGTATCGTAGCGGGATGCTATTAATATGGCTTCCTTCTGGCAGACAACTTACTTATGTTAAACCAAGAATGGGTATTAACAGCTTTGGCAGTGAAGCAGTGACTTATGAAGGAGTTGGTGCCACAAAGAAATGGGAGCGCATTGAAAGTTATGGTCCGAAGTTTGTTGAGAACATCGTGCAGGCCATTTCAAGAGATCTTCTTTGCCATTCCATGCGAAATCTGGATGAATCAGGACTAAATATTGTCATGCATGTCCATGACGAGGTAGTTTTAGAGGTTCCTTTAGAAATATGCGTACAAGACGTCTGTGTTCTTATGGGTCAGGTACCGCCTTGGGCGCATGGGCTTCTACTTCGTGCGGATGGATTTGAATGCGATTTTTATAAAAAAGATTAATTTGAGGGGGTTCGAAGCCTCCTCTTTTTTTGCTTATAGCTGAGGGCATGTTTTATCGCTCTACAACTATATGCTGGAGGTTCGATATGAACAAAATAACTTTATTCAACTATGAAGGCAACACAGTAAGAACAGTAATGAAGGATGGAAATCCTTGGTGGGTTCTAAAAGATGTATGTTCGGTACTAGACATTGGAAACAGTCGTGATGTTATGGCTCGTTTGGACAGTGATGAAAAGGGAGTCGATATTATCGACACCCCTGGAGGAAAACAGGAAGTATCTATTATCAATGAAAGTGGTCTTTATAGCGTGATATTGGTTTCACGTAAGCCAGAAGCTAAAAAGTTTAAGCGCTGGGTAACCCATGAGGTGCTTCCTTCAATCAGAAGGCATGGCCTTTATGCTACAGATGAGTTACTTGCTAATCCAGACTTTTTGATTCAGGCACTACAGGAACTTAAAGCGGAAAGAGCTAAAAATGCTGAGTTAACTACTACCATTAGCATTCAAGAACAGCAAATTGCAGAAATGAAACCTAAAGCAAGTTATTACGATGTGGTACTTAACTGTAAGGATGCGGTGTCTATCACAACAATAGCCAAGGACTATGGAAAGTCAGGGCGCTGGTTTAATGAGTATCTGCATAATTTAGGTGTTCAATTCCGTCAAGGGAAGATTTGGCTTCTATATCAAAAGTACGCTCAACATGGATATACGACGACAAAAACCCATACTTACCTTGGAAATGATGGGACGATGCATTCAAAGGTTCATACTTACTGGACTCAGAAAGGACGCTTGTTCATTTATGAGCTTCTTAAGGATCATGGCATTTTACCATTGATTGAACAAGAGTCCGAATTCGAGGAGATGTAACTTATGGATAGATATAACGCTGAAGGCTATCCAGATCCAACTGCAGCAGAAGCCTTGGAAAATATCATGCGTGAAGAAAAGGCAAAAAACTATAAACCTTGCGTTTTTATTTGTTCTCCTTTTGCTGGAGACATAGAAAAAAATCTGAATAAAGCTAGAGAATACCTGAAGTTTGCAGTGGAGCAAGGAACCATTCCTTTTGCTCCTCATCTGCTATACCCTCAAGTGCTAGATGATGGCGATCCTGAACAAAGAAAACTAGGACTATACTTTGGCATGGTATGGCTTAGAAAGTGTGATGAGCTGTGGGTATTTGGTCGCTATATCTCAAAAGGGATGCAAGCAGAGATAAATAAAGCATCGAAGCATCGTATACCTATCCGGTATTTTTCTGAAAACTGCGAGGAGGTGCAGAAGCTATGAAGATAGCGGTTGGTAACAGCCGAATGGATAAAAAGTGGAAGAACAAAGATATCACATGGGAGGACTTTATCTCACGAGTTAAATCTACTATACGAACAACAGAAACTGTATCTGAGTTCCGAAAAATGAGTCGCGCTCAACAGGACTCAATAAAAGACGTCGGTGGATTTGTGGGAGGAGCCCTTCGTGAAGGAAAACGCAGAAATGGTTATGTCCTCTCCCGTTCCCTTCTGACTTTAGATATGGATTATGCCAAACCAGAGGTTTGGGAGCAAATTGAAGCGTTACATGATTTCAAATGCTGCATCTATTCTACACATAAACATACATCAGATGCACCGCGATTAAGACTTATTATTCCACTTAAAAGAGAAGTAACAGAGGATGAATACCCAGCCCTTGGTCGGATGGTTGCAAAGGAGATTGGGATTGATTTATTCGATGACACCACTTATGAACCTTCAAGACTCATGTATTGGCCATCTACACCGTCAGATGGAGAATTTGTGTTTAAAGAGAAAGACGGTGAACTATTGGACCCAGATATCTATCTTTCAAAATATGTAGATTGGCGGGATACTTCCATGTGGCCAGTCTCAAGTCGACAATCTGAGGTCGTGCAAAGGAAAATTACTAAACAAGCAGATCCATTAATTAAAGAAGGGGTTATAGGAGCATTTTGCAGAGCCTATACCATTGAAGAAGCCATCGAAGAATTTCTACCTGATGTATATGAACCTAGTACTATGAATGGAAGATTTGATTATATTCCAGCAGATTCTTCAGCGGGTTTGGTAATCTATGATGGTAAATTTGCTTATAGCCATCATGCTACTGATCCAGCATGTGGAATGCTGCTAAACGCATTTGATTTGGTCCGAGTGCATAAATTTCGGGAACTAGATGAAAAGGTGACAGAAAATGCACCGCCAAGTAAACTACCTTCATTTAGAGCAATGACAGATTTGGCTTTGGAGGATGAACGGGTAAAAGAGCAGTTTGCTGAAGAGAGAAAGGCTCAGGCTGAAAAAGAGTTTATTGATGAAGATTGGGAAAAGCAGCTGGAGCTTGACAAGACAGGTGCTGTTAAAAACACACTTAGAAACTTAATTTTAATATTAGAAAATGATCCAAACTTGAAAAGCATTGTCTTTAATCAGCTATCAGACAGTCTCGAAATTAAAGGTGATGTTCCTTGGCTACATCCATCTAAGTTTTGGAGAGATGCAGACGATGCCCAGTTGATTAGTTATATCGACACCCATTACGGAACCTTCTCTGCAAGAAACTATGATGTGGCCGTAGCAAAGGTAGCTGACGACCGATCTTATCATCCAATTCGGGAGTTTATTGAAGCACTCCCTGAATGGGATAAGGTACCGCGAGTAGATACCCTGCTCATCGATTATCTAGGTGCATCAGATAACTCTTATGTTCGGGCTGTAACAAGAAAAACTTTATGTGCGGCTATCTCTCGTGTACTGACTCCAGGCATCAAGTTTGATTCCATGTTGGTTTTAAATGGGCCACAGGGGGTTGGAAAAAGCACTCTCATTGCTAAGTTAGGTGGAGACTGGTTTTCAGATAGCTTGAACTTGTCGGATACCAAGGACAAGACTGCGGCGGAAAAACTTCAGGGTTACTGGATTTTAGAAATTGGAGAACTAGCCGGACTTAAAAAAGCTGAAGTTGAAACACTTCGAAGTTTCTTGTCTCGCCAAAATGACATTTATCGTGCCAGCTTTGGCAGGAGAGCTACTCCGCACTTAAGACAATGTATCTTTTTCGGAACCACCAATGCTGAGAAAGGCTATTTGCGGGACACCACAGGAAACCGTCGTTTCTGGCCGGTAAAAACTCCAGGAAATGGTACAAAAAAGTCTTGGCAACTAAAGCATGATGAAATTCTGCAGATATGGGCTGAGGCTCTTACCTATGTGAAAGCTGGAGAAAAATTGTACCTTGATACCAGTCTTGAGAAACTTGCAAAAGAAGAACAGCGGGAAGCTATGGAATCAGATGAGCGTGAAGGTTTGGTACGTGAATACCTAGATATGCTCTTACCAGAAGACTGGGACACTATGGATTTATATGAACGTCGAGCCTATATCAACGGGACTGAGTTTGGTGAAAGTCAAAGGGTAGGTGTTTGGAAACGAAAATCGGTTTCTAATATGGAAATTTGGTGTGAGTGCTTTGGGAAGGATCGAGCCAACCTGCGAAGGGTGGATGGTAATGAAATATCGGCGATTATGGCAAGTATTGGAGGATGGACAGGTCTCGTAAAAAAAGAACGAATCCCGCTTTATGGACCACAATGGGTTTATGTTCCCAAAGAATAATTTAGTTTGGAACACATGGAACAATTTTTTCTAGGGAACAGATTTCACCTGTTCCGTTGAAACAAAAACAGTCTTTTGGTACATCTCATCGGAACAGGCGGCAGCCCCTAGTAAAGTAAACTACTTTATAACCTCTGTTCCATTGTTCCAATAATTATTATTAAAAATAATCCTAAAGACAAAAAGAAGAAATTACCTGCAGACGCGTATATACGCGCGTATAGAGACTTTTTGGATTTAGGGAACATGGAGGATATATGAGAGAAAAATGGATTGAACAGCAACTGGTAAAAGCAGTGAAAGATATAGGCGGCATTGCACTAAAGATTGTATCACCAGGTTTTGATGGAATGCCAGATAGATTGATTTTGTTACCTAATAGAAAAGCTGCATTTGTAGAGGTAAAAGCACTAGGTAAATCTTTAAGGCCTCTACAGGAAAAACGAAAAAGACAGTTAGAAGCACTTGGCTTTTTGGTATTTTGCCTGGATAACATAGAACAGATTGGAGGGATACTTCGTGAAATACAAGCCTCATGAATATCAGGCTTATGCCACTGAGTATATCCTCAATCATCCTATAGTAGCAGTGCTCTTAGATATGGGATTAGGTAAGAGTGTTATAACCTTAACAGCTATATTTGATTTAACATTAGATAGTTTTCTTGTCCGAAAGGTTCTGGTTATTGCACCACTTCGAGTTGCCAGAGATACGTGGCCAGCAGAAATTGAAAAGTGGGATCACCTCAAGGGCCTTAAATACACCGTAGTAGTGGGATCGGAAGTTCAGAGAAAAACAGCCCTTATGAAAAGAGCTCAAGTTTACATTATCAATCGAGAAAATGTGGAATGGCTAATCTCAAGAAGTGGAATTCCATTTGATTTTGATATGGTGGTAATTGATGAGCTGTCCTCTTTTAAATCGCATCAAGCCAAAAGATTTAAAAGTTTAATGAAAGTCAGGCCAAAGGTAAATCGAATAGTTGGACTTACTGGAACCCCATCCTCCAATGGATTAATGGATTTGTGGGCACAGTATCGCTTATTAGATATGGGACAGCGATTAGGTAGGTTTATTGGTAGATATCGAGAGGATTATTTTGTACCAGATAAGCGTAATCAACAAGTGATCTTTTCCTACAAGCCCAAACCGGGAGCAGAGGAAGCAATTTATAGGCTAATATCTGATATCACTATTAGCATGGAAGGAGCAGATTACCTGAAGCTGCCTGAGCTGGTTATAAACGAAGTAGATGTAAAGCTATCTGAAAAAGAAATGAAAATCCTTGACGTTATGAAGCGTGATTTAATTGCAACGGTTAAAGGCGAGGAAATTACTGCAGCCAATGCAGCAGCTCTTTCGGGTAAACTCCTACAGATGGCCAACGGAGCAGTCTATGATGATCAAGGTACAGTACTTTATATACATGACCGTAAGCTGGATGCACTGGAAGACTTAATCGAAGCTGCTAATGGCAAGCCAGTTCTAATTGCTTATTGGTTTAAACATGATTTATCACGAATACAAAAACGCTTTGAGGTTGAGGTGCTATCCACTAGCGATTCTATTAAGAGATGGAATGATGGAGAAATCCCTATTGCAGCCATCCATCCAGCATCAGCAGGACATGGACTGAACTTGCAAGCTGGAGGTTCAACTCTTATATGGTTTGGTCTAACTTGGAGCCTAGAGCTTTATCAGCAAACTAACGCTCGTCTTTGGCGACAAGGACAAAAAGAAACGGTAGTGATTCACCACTTGATTGCCAAAGGCACCATTGATGAACGTGTAATGAAAGCCCTAAATGATAAAAACAATACCCAATCCGCACTGATAGATGCGGTTAAAGCTACACTAAAGGAGGTCTGATAAAATGAATATTGTCTGGCAATATTTAGATAAAAGAGCAGCGGCAATTAACGCTCTAAAAGACTATAGTAGCATGAAATACATCATAGAACATACCGATGAGGATATCGCAATCCTCAACGAAGAAATGAGTTCCCCGGCATCTTCAGTTATAAATGGCATGCCATCAACCCATGATCCAAAAGCTGGAGAGAAAAGGCTCATTGCCTGCATCAATGAAATTGATGTATTAAAAGAACGTTATCGTCAAGCACTGGAATACATGGATTGGTTTCAACCCGCATGGGATGCTTTAACAGAAGATGAGCAGTATGTGTTAAAGGAGTTTTATTTGGATGATGAACAAAAGCAGATTGATGCAGTGTATAACATTTGTGATCACTTTAATATTGAACGTTCTTCTGCATACAACAAAAAGAATCGAGCGCTTCAGCATCTTGCGCTACTACTCTATGGAAAGTAATGAGTAATATCATGGACGATTTTATTAGAAATCCATAATACAATGGTATTGTGAAAAATTGTAGAGAGCCTTCGTGGAAATACCGCGGGGGCTTTTTGCATGTCCAAAGGAGGTACGAAATGCCAAAGAAACCAAAACGACCATGTTCTTCTCCTGGTTGTCCTGAGCTGACAGATGGACGTTTTTGTCCGGAGCATGCCAAAAAGGAAGCTTCTCGTTATGAAAAATATCAGAGAGATCCTGAAACGAGGAAGCGTTACGGTCGTGCATGGAAAAGAATACGTGACCGTTACATCACAGCCCATCCTCTGTGTGAAGAGTGCAAAAGGCAGGGAAAGCTGACACCGGCTGCTGAAGTGCATCACATCCTTCCTTTGTCGCGAGGTGGGACACACGATGAAAGCAACCTAATGGCTCTTTGTACTCCTTGTCACTCAGCTATCACAGCAAGAGATGGAGACCGTTGGGGAACCCGGTAGGGGGAGTCATATCTCCACAACTATTTAAATGTGCAACGGGCGTGGGGCTTCGTGCAAAAAGTCGCG
Organism: Tissierellaceae bacterium; assembly: GCA_018434075.1. Taxonomy (GTDB): domain Bacteria; phylum Bacillota; class Clostridia; order Tissierellales; family Tissierellaceae; genus Soehngenia. The sequence continues at coordinate 37,742 of JAHDQA010000070.1, read as the reverse complement.
GTTTCAAACGGGGTAATAACCTCTAACGAGAAAAGAGGTGAGTAAATGGCCAAAGATGGTACAAATCGAGGTGGTGCTCGTATTGGCTCTGGGCAGAAAAAGAAGCCACTTGCTGATAAAATTGCTGAGGGAAATCCAGGTAAGAGAAAGCTAGAAATCATTGACTTCAAAAATACCGCTGATTTAAAGGGGCAAGAAATGCCAAAGCCAAGGGCTATGCTCTCAGCGGTGCAAAAGGACGGGAAAACCCTAGTAGCCAGCGAGATTTATGAAATTACTTGGAAATGGCTTGAGGAGCGAGGCTGTGCCCATTTGGTGCTCCCACAGCTTCTAGAACGATATGCCATGAGTGCGGCCAGATGGATACAGTGTGAGGAGGCGGTAACCGAGTTTGGCTTTCTTGCCAAGCATCCAACTACCGGTAATGCTATTCAAAGTCCTTATGTAGCTATGAGTCAGAACTTTATGAGCCAGACAAACAGGCTATGGATGGAGATTTATCAAATCGTTAAAGAGAATTGTGCTACAGAGTATTCTGGTTTAAACCCACAGGACGATGTAATGGAGCGACTGCTATCTGCCCGCAGAGGAAAATAAAGATGAGGAGATTATGTAATGAGTAAAAGATATTTAACAGCAGAAAGTGTATGTGCTGGACATCCTGATAAACTATGCGACATCATAGCAGATAGCATTTTAGAAGCATGTCTACGTAAAGACAAAGCATCACGTGTCGCTTGTGAGGTGATGGCAACCAAAGGGAAAATTATCGTGGCGGGCGAAATCTCCTGCAGCGAAAAAATAGACATCCGATACATTGTTAGGAATGTCCTAAAAGAGATTGGATACAACCCTCTTACATTTTTGATTTATGTATTTGTACACAATCAAAGTGTAGATATTGCAACTGGAGTGAATACAGCACTGGAAGTAAGAAATGGAATAAACGAACAGTATGGTTCGATAGGTGCTGGAGACCAAGGAACTGTGTATGGCTATGCTACAAAGGAAACAGGAGAAATGCTTCCCCTACCCCTTGTACTATCTCACAGAATTGTAAAGAGACTGGATGATTGCCGAAAAGGGAAACTGATAAAAGGTATCCACCCAGATGGTAAAGCACAGGTGACAGTGGAATATGAAGGGGACACTCCAGTGCGAATAAAGACTATCGTGATATCGCTACAGCATGATAAGAATAAAACACAGGAAGAACTTAAGACAGATATCCTCAATAATGTCCTATGGCAGTGCTTTGAGGACTTCCCATTTGATGATGAAACAGAACTTCTCATTAACCCCTCTGGTAGATTTGTCGAAGGTGGTCCTGCTGCCGATACAGGCTTAACTGGTAGAAAAATTATGGTTGATACCTATGGAGGGCTTGCATCTCATGGAGGTGGCGCACTTAGTGGTAAAGACCCCACCAAAGTTGACCGAAGTGGTGCTTATATAGCACGGTACATTGCAAAGCATATCGTCTGGTGTGGTTATGCAAAGAGATGTGAAGTTGGTATTTCCTATGCCATTGGAAAAGCAAATCCTGTAGCCTTTTCTGTAAATACCCTTGGCACAGGTATTGTTTCTGACGAAATATTAACTCTTGCTGCACAGGAGGTTTTCAACTTAAGACCTGCGGCAATCATTGAGAAGTTGCGTCTAAGGAATGTGATTTACTCTGATACAGCTGTTTATGGTCACTTTAATAGTTGTCTATTCCCGTGGGAGGATGTAAATAAGTACAGTGAATTTAGAAAGGCGGTGGAAAAGTATGTTGATAGAGAAGATAAAAACTAAACAACTCATCCCCGCTGAATATAACCCAAGGAAGGATTTAAAACCGGGTGATCCGGAATATGAGAAACTTAAACGCTCCCTTGAGGAGTTTGGATATGTAGAGCCCGTAATATGGAATAAGACTACAGGCAGAGTCATCGGAGGTCATCAGCGTTTAAAAATCTTGTTGAGTATGGGCATGGATGAGATAGAATGCGTAGTTGTTGAAATGGATGAGCAAAAGGAGAAGGCGCTGAACATTGCACTAAATAAAATTAGTGGGGATTGGGATAAAGACAAATTAGCACTTCTCATCACGGACTTAAATGCTTCAGACTTTGATGTATCTTTGACAGGTTTTGACCCGGGAGAGTTGGACGATCTTTTCAAGGATTCCCTTAAGGACAATATAAAAGAAGATGATTTCGATGTGGACAGCGAGCTGAGTAAGCCCGCTGTTTCGTGTTTAGGGGATATTTGGCTTCTTGGACGACATCGTCTGGTGTGCGGGGACAGTACAAAGAAAGACACCTTTGATGTCTTGATGAATGGGAAAGTTGCTAATTTGGTAGTTACGGACCCTCCATATAACGTTAACTATGAAGGCTCTGCAGGAAAAATCAAAAATGACAATATGGGTAATGAAGCGTTCTATGATTTCCTGCTTTCAGCATTTCAAAACACTGAAGCGGTGATGGCAAAGGACGCTTCTATTTATGTTTTTCATGCCGATACGGAAGGACTCAATTTCAGAAGAGCATTCTCTGATGCGGGATTTTATCTTTCCGGTACTTGTATTTGGAAAAAGCAGTCCCTTGTTCTCGGCCGCTCCCCTTATCAGTGGCAGCATGAACCAATTCTCTTTGGGTGGAAAAAGAAAGGCAAGCATAACTGGTATTCCGATAGAAAGCAGACCACTATCTGGGAGTTTGAGAAACCGAAGAAAAACGGTGACCATCCAACCATGAAACCAGTGGCACTTGTGGCATACCCCATTATGAATTCGAGCCTCAGTAACTGTATTGTACTCGATCCATTCGGTGGTTCAGGAAGTACACTGATTGCCTGTGAGCAGACCGATAGAATCTGTTATACCATTGAACTGGATGAAAAGTACTGTGATGTGATTGTGAAAAGGTATATTGAACAAGTAGGAAACTCTGATGGTGTGTTTCTTTTAAGAAACGGTGTCGAATATAGGTACCTTGATCTGCCGGAGGTGAATGCAGATGAGTAAAGTGACACTCGGTTCACTCTTTGATGGCAGTGGTGGTTTTCCACTAGGTGGTTTGCTTTGTGGCATTGAGCCTTTATGGGCTTCTGAAATTGAACCGTTTCCTATAAGGGTTACGACCAAACGCATCCCACAGATGAAGCATTATGGGGATATCAACAAACTAGACGGTGCGGAGCTTCCGCCTGTAGATATCATAACATTTGGTTCGCCCTGCACCGATATGAGTGTGGCAGGTAAAAGAGCCGGTCTGGACGGAGAGCAATCCGTCCTTTTTTATGAAGCAATACGAATTATCAAGGAAATGAGGTGTAAGACCAATGGACAATATCCAAGGTATGCAGTCTGGGAAAATGTCCCTGGCGCATTCTCGTCAAATAAAGGAAAAGACTTCAAGGCAGTCCTCGAAACGGTCATCAGCGTCAAAGAGCCGAACACCTCGGTGCCTTTACCTGAAAAAGGACGATGGCCATACGCTGACATCTATATGGGAGACGGATGGAGTGTGGCATACCGAACTATCGATGCGCAATATTTCGGAGTCCCCCAACGCCGTCGTAGAATCTACCTTGTCGCAGATTTTGCAGGCAGATGTGCCGCAGAAATACTATTTGAGTCCAAAGGCATGTCAAGGAATTTTACGCCGAGCGGCAGCCCGTGGCAAAGAGCTGCCGGAAATGCTAAAGACAGCACTGGAAAAACAGGCGATAGCATAACTTGCCTAAATGACCAAGGCGGAAGAGTGATGTCTGTTTCGGAGGATATTACCGCAACACTTCGAGCAGAGGAACATGGACATCAGCCTTGCGTAATGCAGTCAAGCGGTTTTTGCACCGAACACAGTGCCAGGAGCCGAAGTGTCGGCTATGAGGAAGAACGCTCCCCTACCCTTCGAGCGGGTGTTGTTCCAGGTACAGTCATGTCCTTTGAACCGGGTGCTGTTTCACGCATTGGCGGTCATGCTGATGAAAACTTAAGTGGGTCACTTCGTGCAAACATGGGGGATAACCAAACGGCTGTTGTCATTGAAAATCATCCATCTGATAGTCGTGTAAAACTCTCAGAGGATAATAAAGTACAAACGCTGACCTCTCGTATGGGAACTGGCGGTGGGAATGTACCCCTTATTATGAACACACCTAAAATATTAAAAATCCGCTCCGGCTGTGAAGGCGGCGGTAAGGGTGCATTGATACAGGATGATAAGTCTGCCACTCTTGGATGCAATAATGACCAGACCGTTTTTGTGCCTACCGCATATGGCATCTGTTCTGATAAAAGCAACTCCATGCAGTCAAACAATCCACATAGCGGTATTTATAAAGCGGATACTTCTCGAACCATTGATGCCAATGGAGGAAATCCAGGATGTAATCAAGGTGGTATTGCAGTAGTTGCTCTACAAGGCTCGATGATTGGAAGAAAGGAAAAAAACGGTCCCCAAGGAAGCGGTATTGATGAAGAGGTTTCTTTTACGCTTAATACCACTGATCGTCATGCTATTGCATATTCCATGACTACTGGAGCCTATGCACAGGTTGAAGAAGATAAAGCACCAACTCTATTATCGAGAGATTACAAGGATGCCCCTGTAGTGACTCAACCTTCTTACGGTATTGATCGGGCGGCTTTTAATCAAGGAAAGAATGCCTTATATAAACCTTCTATAGATGAAGAACAGCAACCCACGCTGACGGCAAAAGGTCCCGGAGCAGTGGCACAACCAGCATCGTTTTACCCTCAGATGAAAGCTGAAAGTCAATGCTATAGGCAGGACGGTACATCAAATACAATTATTAATGGCACCAATCCAGGCCATCAAAACGGATTGGTTGAGCCGGACTATATCGTCCGAAGACTTACACCAACCGAATGTGCTAGACTGCAAGGTTTTCCCGATGATTGGTGTGATGACCTTGGTACGGAGAATCCTACCGAAGATGAAATTTTATTCTGGACAGAGGTTTGGGAGACACACCGCAAAATCATAGGTAAAAGCAGTAAGCCAAAAACAAGAAAGCAGATTATAAAATGGCTAAACAATCCTCATTCCGATGCAGCTGAATACAAAATGTGGGGTAATGGCGTAGCACTTCCGTGTGTCTGTTTTGTGCTGACTGGCATTGTGTTATCTACACAAAATACTGCCGATTAATGGAACAGTATTTTCTACAGAAAGATGCTCTAAATGACTTGATATTAACAGCTTTTAGAGTGATATATGTACGTACCGAAAATAGAAAGGCGGTATGAAAATGCAGATTAACTATAATGTTACAGGACCAAAAAGAAAAGCACTGGTTAACGCAATCAGCCAAAAACTGAATGCCCCTGCAAAATATCTCGGAGCACCTACATTTGCATATGAGGTGGCGGACTACAATATTGATAAAAACGGAGCACTAAGTGGACCAGATAATAAGGAACTGGTTGATCACCTTTTGGGCATTCACGACTTCAAAGCAATTTCAGAAGTATTTGACACACCAACTCCGAAAGCAGAAGCGAATGAAACTGAAGAACCTATCAATCTGATAATTCAAATGCCACGGGCGGATTTTCCCGACATCGTACTCGAGAACCTAAAAGGATTGGTAGAGAGCAAAGCGGCTCTGATAAAGAAAGCACTTAATATTGAATCCATTCCCATCATTGTAACTGAAGAATTAATCAGCTTCCCTTGGTTTCAAGGTGAGTGCTCTGCAGAGGAGGTTAAGGCTTATACTCACTTTGTAACGGCACTTTGCGAAAGAGCAAAGAAGCAGACTCGTGTCAATTCGACAGAGAAATCAGTAGACAATGAAAAATATGCGTTCCGTTGCTTCCTCCTAAGACTTGGATTTATCGGACCAGAATATAAGACGGAACGAAAGATTCTCCTCTCCAAGTTGTCAGGTAGCTCTGCTTTCAAAAGTGGAACTGTCAGGCAGGAGGTGAGTGAACAATGAATATCATTCACCCAGAAATGCTAAATCAACTTAGAAACTATTACACCCCAGGAACAAGAGTCATGCTACTCAAAATGAACGACCCATATACCAAACTTCAACCTGGTGATAAAGGTACGGTTACTAGTGTTGATGATATGGGAACTATTCACGTCAGTTGGGATTCTGGTAGTTCCCTTGGTGTGGCTTTTGGTGAAGACTTGTGTAAGAAAATCGAAGAATAATATATACAGATTATGACATGAAAAGTAACAGAAAATTTGTGTAGATTATATTTAAATTTATCGCAAATTTGTCTTGCTATATAAGCCTTTTAGAGTGATATATGTACATGCCGAAAGGACAAACACACTTTAAAAGGAGCGAGATACGATGTTAAGCGCAAAATTCGGAATCGAGATTGAATTTACAGGGATTACAAGAGAAAGAGCAGCTAAGGTTGCAGCAGAGTTCTTGCAAGGCACTTACAGCGAAGGTGGTTCTTACTACGACACGAAAAAGGTAAAAACCCTAGATGGTAGAGTTTGGAAGTTTATGTACGATGGGAGCATCAACTACCAGAAAAAAGAGGGCGGAAGAAAAGTAGCTGCAGGCAGAGAGTACAGCGTTGAGCTGGTTAGCCCCATCCTTACCTACCGAGAGGATATCGAAACATTGCAGGAGCTGGTAAGAAGACTTCGCAAAGCCGGAGCCTTTACAAATACATCTTGCGGTATTCACATTCACCTAGACGGTGCGGATCATACACCGAGAAGCATCCGAAACTTTGTAAACATCATCGCAAGTAAAAACGATCTTTTTTACAAAGCCCTTCAGATTGCACCACAGAGAATGAATTACTGTAAAAAGATGGACAGCATTTTGGTGGAAAAGCTAAACCGTAAAAAGCCTACAACCATGAGACAGATTGAGGATATTTGGTACGAAGGCTACAGCGAAAGCAGGGGCACACATTATCACAGAAGCCGATACCATTTCCTAAACCTCCATAGCTTTTTTACCGGCAATCATACGGTTGAGCTAAGAGGCTTTAATAGTGAGCTCCATGCAGGAAAAATAAGAAGCTACATTGTACTAGCACTCGCCATTAATCACCAGGCCTTAACACAAAAATGTGCATCTGCAAAGAAACCTCAAGTGGAGAACGAGAAATTCGCTATGAGGACTTACCTAAATCGTATTGGTTTCATTGGCGACGAATTTGCAAACTGCAGAGAACATTTAACCGCAGCACTTTCGGGTTCAGCCGCATGGCGGTTTCGGGCGGCCTGAGCTGCCCTAAGTCCCTAAGCTAGGAAGGAGGAAAACAATGCGTAACAAACTATACCTCGCCTATGGCTCCAATCTTAATCTGGAGCAAATGGCAAACAGGTGCCCCACAGCAAAGGTAGTTGGGAATAGTAAAATAAATGGCTATCGATTGCTTTTTAGAGGCGCACACGCGGGAGCAGTGGCAACCATTGAGCCTTTCAAAGGTGAGAGCGTTCCTGTGTTAGCATGGGAAATCACACCGGCAGACGAAGCGGCTCTTGATCGCTATGAAGGATGGCCATTTTTATACCGTAAAGAAACCATTAAAGTGAGATTGAATGGTAAAACTGTGCAGGCTATGGTATACATCATGAACGAAGGCAGACCTTTAGGCCAGCCAAGCTGTTACTATTACAGCACCATTTTAGACGGTTACAAAAGTGCAGGCTTTGATGTGGAAATTTTGCGTAAGGCTGTAGCGGATTCTTTTGAGGAGGACGATGAATGAATCAGATCATTAAAAATCAGATTCTTGCCATTCGAGAATCAGGTGAAACGAATATGTTTGATCTTCCGGTTGTGACAAGTATTGCTTTAAGAACAGGTTATACGGAGCTAGTAGATTACCTTGAAAAGAACAAAGGAGAATATGTCCATTTCATTCTGACAGGGGAAGCGAAAACAGAATAACCTAAACAAATTTTGAAGGAACTCTGCGGGGTTCCTTTTTTCGTACCCATAAGGAGGTGGCGGCCATACGTAAACTAAAAAAATATAAGCCGACCATCTTTAAGGCGGATGGTTCGGTATATGATAAGGACGCTGCAGACATTGCGGTGTCTTTTATTAATTGCTTAAAGCATACCAAGGGAGAATGGTATGGGCAGCCATTTGAACTGATAGACTGGCAGGAACAGATTATCCGCGATGTATTTGGGATTATAAAGCCTAATGGTTACCGTCAATTTAATACTGCATATATCGAAATCGCTAAAAAGCAAGGGAAATCTGAGCTTGCAGCAGCGGTTGCGTTACTGCTTACCTGTGGTGATTTTGAGCATGGCGGTGAAGTATACGGATGTGCATCTGACAGACAGCAAGCTTCCATTGTTTTTGATGTAGCAGTGGATATGGTAGAACAATGTCCAGCTCTGAAAGCGAGAATTAAACCGGTACTATCGCAAAAACGACTTGTTTATAAACCCCTTGGTAGCTTTTATCAGGTTTTGTCTGCAGAAGCTTATACTAAGCATGGCTTAAATGTTCATGGCGTAGTTTTCGATGAACTTCATGCTCAGCCTAACCGCCAACTATTCGATGTCATGACTCATGGTTCCGGTGATGCCAGAAAACAACCACTGTATTTCTTAATCACAACTGCTGGGAATGATACCCATTCCATTTGCTACGAGGTGCATCAAAAGGCTAAAGATATTCTGGAAGGGCGAAAGGTTGACCCTACATTCTATCCTGTCATTTACGGTGCTGACGAAGATGATGACTGGACAGATCCAAAGGTGTGGGCGAAAGCCAACCCCTCTCTGGGTATTACAGTGGACATTGAAAAGATACAGATTGCTTGTGAAAGCGCAAAGCAAAACCCAGCTGAAGAGAACCTATTCAGGCAGCTTCGTTTGAATCAATGGGTAAAACAGTCAGTGCGCTGGATGCCTATGGAGAAGTGGGATAAATGTTCATTTGCTGTAAATCCAGAAAACCTTGTAGGAAGAGAATGCTACGGTGGTTTGGACTTATCATCTACTACAGATATTACAGCGTTCGTACTTATCTTCCCGCCTGAGTATGAAGGAGATAAATACATCGTCCTTCCCTACTTCTGGATACCGGAAGATAATCTGGACCAAAGGGTAAAGCGTGATCATGTTCCTTATGATGTTTGGGAGAAGCAGGGGCTCTTACACACCACTGAAGGAAACGTGGTGCATTATGGATACATCGAAAACTTTATCGAAGAGCTGGGCTTAAAGTATAACATTCGAGAAATTGCCTTTGACCGGTGGGGAGCTGTGCAGATGACGCAGAACCTTGAGAACCTCGGATTTACGGTTGTTCCCTTCGGACAAGGATTTAAAGATATGAGTCCGCCAACGAAGGAGCTTATGAAGCTTACCTTGGAGGAGAAACTGGCGCATGGTGGCCATCCGGTGCTCCGATGGATGATGGATAACATCTTTATTCGTACTGATCCTGCTGGAAACATTAAGCCGGATAAAGAAAAATCAACTGAAAGAATAGATGGAGCTGTCGCTACCATCATGGCTCTTGACCGAGCAATCCGTAAAGGTGGAACAGGTAACTCTGTTTATGACGGTCGAGGGCTTCTTATTTTGTAGTGAAGGAGAGTGATGCATATGGGATTATTTTCTAATATTTTCAAAGCGCGTGATAAACCGAAGGATCGAACCACAGGAAGCAATTATAGCTTCTTTTTTGGTGGAACAACAAGCGGTAAGCCTGTAAACGAGCATACAGCAATGCAAATGACTGCGGTTTATTCTTGCGTAAGAATACTGGCGGAGGCTGTGGCTGGGCTTCCACTTCACCTATATAAATACACTGCAAGCGGCGGTAAGGAAAAAGCACTTTCACATCCGCTGTATTTTTTATTACATGATGAACCTAACCCAGAGATGAGTTCCTTCGTTTTCCGCGAGACGCTGATGACTCATCTTTTATTATGGGGCAATGCCTATGCACAGATTATTCGAAATGGAAAAGGTGAAGTCATAGCACTGTATCCGTTAATGCCAAATCGAATGTCGGTGGACCGCGATTCCAGTGGTGCTCTTTATTATACCTATACTAGATATTCCGATGAAGCACCTACGATGAATGGAATGACGGTCACACTAAGGTCAAGCGATGTGCTTCATATTCCTGGCTTAGGATTTGATGGACTAGTAGGGTATTCTCCGATTGCAATGGCCAAGAATGCCATTGGTATGGCGATTGCCTGTGAGGAATATGGAGCTAAGTTTTTTGCAAATGGAGCAGCTCCGGGAGGTGTACTTGAGCATCCTGGAACGATTAAAGACCCACAAAAAGTGCGAGATAGCTGGAATGCGGCCTATCAAGGAAGCAGCAACTCCCATCGTGTGGCAGTGCTTGAGGAAGGGATGAAGTATCAGCCTATTGGTATCTCACCAGAACAAGCTCAGTTTTTAGAGACAAGAAAGTTTCAAATTAATGAAATCGCTCGGATTTTCCGCGTACCTCCACATATGGTTGGGGACTTGGAAAAATCGAGCTTTTCTAATATTGAGCAACAGTCACTGGAGTTTGTGAAATACACATTGGACCCTTGGGTGATTCGTTGGGAGCAGGCCATCAGCCGAGCGCTTTTAAGACCAGATGAAAAGAAACTCTATTTTGCCAAGTTTAATGTGGATGGACTGCTTCGAGGTGATTATGTCTCTCGAATGAACGGTTATGCAACCGCGAGACAGAATGGTTGGATGAGTGCCAATGATATTAGGGAGCTTGAAAACCTTGACCGAATTCCACCTGAGCTTGGCGGGGACTTATATCTGATCAATGGCAATATGACCAAGCTTGCGGACGCAGGCATATTCGCAAATAAAGAAGGAATGGAGGGAAAAAATGAATGAAGAAATTTTGGAATTGGGTGCGTGATGAAGATACACAGTCACGAACCCTCTATCTAAACGGTGCAATTGCTGAGGAGAGTTGGTTTGATGATGATATTACCCCTGCTGCTTTTAAAGCAGAGCTAATGAGTGGCGAGGGTGACATAGTAGTTTGGATTAATTCACCTGGTGGTGATTGTATCGCAGCATCACAGATTTACAACATGCTGATGGATTATAAAGGAAATGTCACCATAAAGATTGATGGCATCGCAGCATCAGCCGCCTCGGTCATTGCCATGGCAGGTACAGAAGTTTTAATGTCTCCAACATCACTGATGATGATCCATAATCCTTTCACCATAGCCATTGGCGATAGCGAGGAGATGCAAAAGGCAATGCAGATGCTGGATGAAGTTAAGGAAAGTATCATCAACGCTTATGAACTTAAAACCGGTTTGTCTAGAACAAGGTTATCTCACCTGATGGATGCTGAAACTTGGCTAAATGCCAATAAGGCAGTCGAGCTTGGTTTTGCAGATGACATTATGTTCAAACCAGGAGAGAGTGCACTACAAGATAGCTTTGTCTTCAGCAGAAGAGCAGTGACCAATTCACTAATGAATAAGCTTCAAAAACCAGTTGTAAAACAGTCAGCCAAGTCGCTCTATGAGCGGCTTAATTTATTGAAATATTAGGAGGAAATGAAAATGAGTAAAATTCTTGAACTGCGTGAAAAGCGCGCAAAAGCATGGGAAGCAGCAAAGGCATTTCTTGATTCAAAGCGTGGTAGTGATGGACTTGTGTCCGCAGAGGATGCCGCAACCTACGACAAAATGGAAGCAGACATTATTAATCTGGGTAAGGAAATCGCAAGACTGGAGCGCCAAGAAGCTCTTGAAGCAGAGCTTAATAAGCCTGTAAACACACCTCTTACCGAAAAGCCAGCTATTCCGGGGATGGATACAAAGACCGGAAGAGCCAGTGATGAGTACAGAAAGGCATTCTGGAACGTAATGCGTAGCAAAAATCCTCGTCATGATGTGCTAAATGCTTTGTCTGTAGGCACTGATTCAGAGGGAGGATATCTTGTTCCTGATGAATTTGAGCGTACCTTGGTTCAAACCCTTGAGGAAGAGAATGTATTCCGTAAACTGGCAAAAATTATTCAGACTTCAAGCGGTGACCGCAAAATTCCTGTTGTTGTGACAAAGGGTACAGCGGCTTGGCTTGATGAAGGTGAGGAGTTTGATGAGAGCGATTCTGTATTTGGCCAGACATCTATCGGTGCCTATAAGCTGGGTACAATGATTAAAGTTTCTGATGAACTTCTCAATGACAGTGTATTTGATCTGGAGAATTATATCTCCACTGAATTTGCCCGTAGAATCGGTGCTAAGGAAGAAGAAGCATTCCTAGTTGGAGATGCAGATGGAAAACCTACTGGTATTTTCAACGCTACTGGTGGTGCACAGCTTGGAGTGACAGCCGGGTCTGCAACTGCTATTACTGCAGATGAGATTATCGATCTTGTTTATTCTCTGAAGGCTCCTTACAGAAAGAACGCGGTATTCCTGATGAATGATGCAACAGTAAAAGCAATCCGTAAACTGAAAGACGGTCAAGGTCAATATCTGTGGCAGCCTTCTTTAACAGCAGGTACTCCAGATACGTTGCTGAATCGTCCGGTTTACACTTCTGCTTATGCTCCTATTATTGAAGCTGGAGCTAAAACTATTGCCTTCGGTGATTTCGGATATTATTGGATTGCCGATAGACAGGGACGTTCTTTCAAACGTTTAAACGAGCTTTTTGCAACCACAGGGCAGGTTGGTTTCCTTGCGAGCCAGCGTGTAGATGGAAAGCTTATCTTACCTGAAGCCATCAAAGTTCTTCAGCAGAAGGCTTAATGGGAGGTGTAAATGATGAGCTATAACGCAAAGAACTACACCGAACAAGGCGGGGAAAAGACAGTTATAGGTGGGGAGCTTGTAATTGAAGAGGGAGCCAAAGTAACTGGGCTCCCTGTTCTTGAAAATCAATCGGCAAGCACTGCGGAAACTGTAGAAGCTCTAGTGACGGACTTTAATGCCTTGCTCAGTAAGCTGAAAACTGCAGGAATCATGAATGGAGATACACCTTAGAAAGGATAGTGATGGTGATGACACTTTTAGAAAAAGTTAAAGCAAATCTAATTCTTGAGCACGATCGCGATGATGAACTTCTTCAAATGTACATCACCACCGCTATCGCATATGCCGAGAGTTACCAGCATGTACCGGAAGGTCATTATAATGAGAACACAATGCCGCCAACTACCGAGCAAGCCGTCATTATGCTGTCATCTCACTTCTATGAAAGTCGAGATGGCAGTACTGGCGGCTTTTTTGCTGATAACGTGCAGGCAGGCCAGCAGGTTTGGAACACTGTAAATTTACTGCTCAGGCTTGACCGAGATTGGAAGGTGTAGAGTATGAGTTTTGGTAAGATGAACACCTTTATTGATATCATATCCGTTGAAACAACGAGAGACAGTGAAGGTTTCGGTAAATCTAAGGATATTATCCTTGCTTCTGTTCGTGCTTATAAAGAAGAACGTCATGGTAATGAAAAATGGGCCAATCGAGCAGTATTTTCTGAAGCGACTGCTCTGTTTTGCTTTCGTAAGATACCTGATGTTGAGGTGTCTACCAATACGGTGATTGTGTGTAGTGATGGTCGTTATGAGATTACAAATGTTGAAGATGTAAAAGGCAGAGGCATGTATATTGAAGTTTTGGCAAAAAAGGTGGTGGGGTCAAGTGGCTAAAGTACAAGTTAAAATGCCTGAGGAGTTCCTTCTAAAACTATCAAGACTGGGAGAAAAGACGGATGAAATTATTCCAAAAGTACTTGAGTCAGGCGGAGAAATTGTTTTAGAAAAGGTAATGTCAAATTTGAAAGCTGTAGTTGGTAGTGGAACAAAAGAGAAAAGTCGGTCTACTGGTGAGCTTGTCAATTCCCTGGGACTGTCTCCGGCAAAAGTAGATAGGAATGGAAATTTTAACGTGAAGGTGGGTTTCAAGGAGCCACGAAGAAATGGCGAAAGTAATGCCAAGATAGCCAATATTATTGAATATGGAAAATCAGGTCAGCCACCAAAACCATTTTTAAAGCCTGCAAGAAGTGCGTCAAGAAAAGCATGTATTGACGCTATGAAGAAAAGGTTTGAGCAGGAGGTAGAAAACTTATGAGTATATTAAATGAACTCAAATTCATTGCAGATATGTGCAATATTCCAGTAGAGACAGGACGGTTTTCTGGTGTTCCTCCTGATATTTATATTGTAATTACACCACTTATTGATTTATTCGAAGTTCATGCTGATAATGCACCAGGATATGAAGTACAGGAAGCTAGACTTTCCTTATTTGTAAAAGGAAATTATACAACTATAAAAAACACTATTGTCCGCACTCTTTTGGGTGCGGATTTTACTATAACGGACCGTCGGTACATTGGACATGAGGATGATACCGATTATCACCATTATGCCATAGATGTGGCTAAATCATATGAATTTCAATTGGAAATGGAGGAATAAGAAATGGCTACGATAGGTCTTGATAGGCTTTATTATGCAAAAATCACTGAAGACATAAACGGTGATGAAACCTATGAAACACCGAAACCGCTGGCAAAAGCAATCAGTGCAGAACTTTCCGTTGAGCTTGCTGAGGCAACTCTTTATGCAGATGATGGTGCTGCTGAGATTGTAAAAGAATTTAAAAGCGGTACCCTTACACTCGGTATTGATGATATAGGTGTAGCAGCTGCCGGAGATTTAACAGGAGCTACCATTGATGACAATCATGTGCTCATCTCAACCAGTGAGGATGGTGGAGCTCCAGTTGCGATTGGCTTCAGAGCACAAAAAGCAAACGGTAAATACCGATACTTTTGGTTGTATCGTGTGAAGTTTGGAATTCCTGCAACAAACTTAGCGACAAAAGGCGATAGTATCACTTTTTCAACCCCAACTATCGAAGGAACAGTGCTTCGAAGAAATAAGCTAGATGGTCAAGGTAAGCATCCATGGAAGGCGGAAGTTAACGAGGGTGATGAAGGGGTAACTTCAACGGTTATTAATAGCTGGTTCAACGAAGTGTATGAGCCCACATTCGCAGCTTCTAGTGGAATTGGAGAGTAAGGGGGAATTGAAATGGATAAAGAACGAAGTGCAATGATTAATATTGGCGGGCAGGAGTATGAACTTATTCTTACTACTAAAGCCACGAAAGAAATTGCGGGTAGATATGGTGGCCTTGAAAATTTGGGTGAAAAATTGATGAAGTCTGAGAACTTCGAAATGGCACTGGATGAAATAGTCTGGCTGATAACTTTAATGGCCAATCAGAGCCTGCTCATTCATAACCTGCGAAATCCAGATAACAAAAAGCCGCTTCTTACTCAAGAAGAAGTTGAGCTTCTTACTTCTCCTTTGGAACTAGCGACATATAAGAGTGCTCTAACAGAAGCTATGTTCAAGGGAACAAAAAGGAATATTGAGTCTGAAGATGACTCAAAAAACGTGCAAACCGGGTAAATGAGAATGAACTCTTTACCCGGCTTTTATATTACGGAACTGTTCATTTAAATCGCACTGAAGAGGAAACATGGCTTACACCTATTGGCTTGCTTATGGATTTATGGGAGTGTCATAAGCAGTTCCTTGGGATGTCAAAACCGAAGCGGGAACTTTATATCGATGACATTATTCCTTATGGGATTTGATTTTTCAACGAAAGGAGGAGGTAATCTTGGCAGATAATTTCGGTTTAAAAATCGGAGTGGAAGGCGAAAAGGAATTTAAAAATGCACTTCGTGATATTAACCAGGCATTTAAAGTCTTAGGTAGTGAGATGGCTCTAATCAGCTCCCAGTTTGATAAAAATGATAAGTCCATCCAAGCATTAACAGCGCGTAATGAAATATTAGAAAAAACGATCGATGCACAAAAAGAAAAGATAGAGACACTACGATCTGCACTAGATAATGCCTCCACTTCTTTCGGAGAAAATGATCGTAGAACTCAAAATTGGCAGATTCAATTAAATAAAGCTTTGGCTGAGCTCAATGGCATGGAACGAGAACTTGAAAATAACAATAAGAGTTTGCGTGATCATTCCGATGCTACAGATGAAAGTGCTGACAACATGGAAGATGCTGCTGATGCAGCCGATGAACTTGCTGATAATGTTGATGATGTTGGCAATGAAATGGATGATGCCACTAAGAAAACCTCTGTTTTGGGAGATGTACTTAAAGCAAATCTGCTATCAGATGCCATAATCGGTGGAGTAAAAGCATTAGGCTCGGCTATTGCGGGAATAGGAAAAGCATTTGTGGGTGCGATGAAGGATGGCGTTGAATACAACGCTCAAATGGAAAACTACACAGCTTCCTTTACCACCATGCTCGGTGATGAGGCTAAAGCTCAAAAGCTGGTTAATGATCTGAAAAAAGAAGCAGCAGCTACACCATTTGGAATGCAGGATCTTGCCCAATCAGCTCAAACCCTTATGAGCTTTGGTATGTCTGCAGAAGAAGCCCAAAAACGCATGAAGCAGCTGGGTGATATATCTCAGGGAGATGCCGAGAAATTCAAAAGCCTGACTCTGGCATTTGCACAAATGTCCTCTACTGGTAAGTTAACCGGACAGGACTTGATGCAAATGATTAATGCAGGATTTAACCCACTAGAGGAAATCTCGCGTAAGACAGGAAAATCCATTGGTGAACTTAAGGATGAAATGTCCAAAGGGGCAATATCTGCAGATATGGTCGCAGAAGCGTTTGCATCAGCTACATCGGAAGGTGGGCGTTTCTATGGGTCAATGGAAGCTCAGTCAAAAACCTTTTCTGGGCAGATGGCAACTCTCGAAGATGGTGTTGCTTCATTGAAGGGCCAACTTGCTGAAGGATTAACAACTATGCTTTCCGGTACCGTTCTTCCCATGGTTAATGGTTGGGTCGATGAATTGTCTGGAGCATTTCAAAAAGACGGTGTTCAAGGCTTAATTGATGCTTTTGGAGGAATCTTAGAGGAAGCAGTTCAGTTTATATCTGAGCAGTTGCCAATTGTAGTAGATATTGCTTCGCAGATTATTATTTCTCTGGTTCAAGGGCTTACCTCTGCATTACCGCAAATAACAGAAGCTGCAGTCATGCTACTGATGACATTAGTCAATGGAATCATTGAAACACTTCCAGCGCTAATTACAGCAGGTATTCAAATGATTGGAACCATAATAAGTGGAATTGCAGAAGCTCTGCCACAGTTAATTCCTGCTGCAGTATCAGCGGTGGTACAAATCGTACAGGGGCTTTTGGATAACCTTCCTATGGTTTTAGAAGCAGCTCTGCAACTTGTACTTGGATTAACTCAAGGTATTTTAGATGCCCTTCCAGTGCTGATTGCGGCTTTGCCAGCCATTATTACTGGCATAGTAGATTTTGTTATAGGCGCAATACCTCAAATAATCGAAGCTGGTATTCAGCTTCTGACATCTTTAATTGGTGCTTTGCCAGAAATCATTACAGCCATTGTAGAAGCAATTCCTCAGATTGTTGACGGGTTAATCACAGCGATTTTGGGCTCAATCCCACAGCTCATTGATGCTGGGGTTCAACTGCTAGTGGCACTGATTCAAAATCTACCACTAATTATTACAACAGTTATTACTGCTATACCAAAGATTGTATCCTCCCTTGTGAATGCTATTATTAGCAGCATACCACAGATCATTCAAGCAGGAATCATGCTGTTGGTTTCGCTGATTAAGAACCTTCCAACAATTATAGTAGAGGTTGTTAAAGCAGTGCCACAAATTATTGCGGCACTGGTTAAAGGTTTTACAGGATCTATTTGGCAAATTGCCCAGGTTGGGACCAATTTAGTCAAAGGTTTGTGGCAGGGTATTTCAGATGCCGGAGCCTGGCTTTGGGATAAAATCTCAGGCTTTTTTGGTGGTGTTGTAGATAAAATAAAAAATTTCTTTGGAATTCGATCGCCATCTACATTGTTTGCTGGAATTGGTGAAAACATGGGAGAGGGTATTGGTGTCGGTTTTGAAAAAGCCATGAATAGCGTTAGCCAGGATATGCAAAACGCTATCCCTACTGATTTTGACATTAACCCTAATCTGAATATGAATGGAGCCGGTATTAGTAGCGGATATGGGACATTTGGAGGGTCATTAATTACGATACAGCAGATGATTATTCGAAGTGAAGACGATATTCGGAAGATATCACAGGAGTTATACAATTTGATGCAGACAGGATCTCGAGCACAAGGAAGATTTATAACTGCGTAAAGGAGGGCGATGTATGGGCTTTATTTATAACGGTATTAACTCAAAGAATATGAAAATAAAAGCAAGGCTCACAAGTTGGCAAGCATCGCCCGCTCTAAGAAACACGTATGAGGTTGTTCCGGGAAAGGCAGGGGTTGCTGACTTTGGTTGTGATATCTCAGAGCGGATCATTACGATTAGTTGTAGCATATATCCTCAAAAGAGCTTTGCAGATTTAGTGAGCGTGTTAGATGATCTTGCAGAGTGGCTCAACCCTATGAACGGCCTTAAGCAGCTTATATTAGAGGATATTCCGAATCGATTCTTTTATGCTCGCCTCACTGAACAAGTGGACTGCGAGAGATTACTTAGAACTGCAGGTGCCTTTGAGTTGAAGTTTATCTGTCCTGATCCTCACGCCTATGCGCTGACAGATGAACAATTCACGATTTCAAGTGTTGGAACTCATGAAATCCAAAGAATAACCGGGAATGCAGATTCAGAACCAATATATCAACTTAAGGGCACAATAAGTGGATCTACATCCACATATATTTCTATTACCACGAATGGAGAGGAACTTCGAGTGGTGGGAGCTTTGACGGCAGATGAAGTGCTTGTAATTGATAGCGGATTAGTGACAGCAAAAATAACCGATGCCAACGGAAATACACTTCGAAATGGGCTTCCAGTCCTGGATGAGCTAAACTTCCCTATACTTCACAAAGGTGAAAATGAAATAACAGTATCAGCGGTGGGAGCAACATTTTTAGAGCTGAAGATTCTGGCCAAAAGCAGATGGAGGTGATCTGGTGGCAATTAAATCAATCTTAACATCACAGACGGATTTTACGGGTGAGTTTCCTGTAAGCGAGAAGACAGTTGCTCTGTGGCGATTTAATGAAGCCGCACCAGATAGCAACAATATGCTTACAGATGACTCCGGTCATAACAGAAACTTCTTTGTATCCGGATGGTCAGGCACATCAGCCAACTTGTTATCCGGTAGATTAGGAAGATATTTCAGGCAGAATATCATTAATCCAACAAGTGAAAAGACTCATTTAGTGGCTACCAATGACGGTAGCTTTTTTAGTGATTTAGGTGAAAAGATTGTTGTTGGCGGATGGATAAATCCAACTACTTATTCTGTAGGGCAGACGTATATCCCGATTTTTAATACTAGACAAGGGCCTGGTCAGCCAATTTTTTATGTTTCTTTATTTCAGGGAAGGTTGCGATTAATGCTGTATAATGCCTCAGGCTCCTTGATATATGATCAGACCGAAACGCCTACTATTACCCTAAAGAATAACGGGTGGTACTTTATCGCTTCTGTTATCGAGGTAAACAACAAAAGGGTGCAGAACTTACTTTGTGACCGAAGTGATGGCGCTGTTTGGCAATCTCCAGTTCGAACATTCACTGGAGACTTAAATCAATCTTGTGTTGCGGATATTGTGATGGGGATGCATGCAAATACCTATTATTACGCAGGAGGATTTGATGACTGGTTTTATGAAAAAGATTCTTTACTTACCATGGAGGATCTTATTTCCTATTTCAAATCTTCAATTTTGGCAAACGGTGGTGACAGTGCTGCTGATGTAGATGCTCTTGCGGACCCTGGCTCTGTCATGTTGAAAGCAACAAACGGAGTCTATGCACAAAGTGGTCAGCTTTTTACGATAGCAGCTGCCTGTAGTCTTGCAGGAACGGGCAGGGTATCAGTTACAAGTGAATACACCGCAGGTATAACAGCCATAAGCCTAGTGGAAACTTCTACATCAGACGATCTGTCTAGCTGGACTGAATGGCAGGCCGTTGGAGCAAGTGGGGAACTGCAGTCGCCTAACAGAGAATATATCCGTTATCGAATTACATTATCTACTCAAGACACCAGTAGAACTCCTAAACTTCTTGAAATACAACTACATGATATACCAAAACCTCCTTATGAGAGACTTGGATTTGCCAGACCAGTTGTGTTGGATACTAACGGGGCTTGGGAAGCGGTGTTAGAAAATGCCTTTGATATTGTGGTAACAAGTGAGGTGAATGGAGCTGATATTTTGGAGTTTAAACTGCCATTTCATGATTCCAAGCGCGAGACCTTAGACAATGAAAAACAGGTGCAGATTGTCAATGATGTTTATCGTATTCGAACCATAACAGATGAGAAAAGCTCAGATGGAAGAGTTGTAACTCAGGTATATGCGGAAGCTGCATTTTATGATCTTTCCTTTAGCGCTGAAAAAGAACCCATGGAATTTGTCGCAGAGACACCAGAAGTACCTATGCGCTATGCCTTACTTGGTACTGGCTGGTCATTAGGAAATGTCACTGTCAGTACAAAACGAACATGGCAATCAACAGAGAAGAATGCTTTATCTATTCTTCGAGCCATACAGAATATTCATGGTGGTGACTTGATTTTCGATAGTGCCAATCGTCTGGTACACCTTTTGACATTTGGAGGTACTGATAGTGGGGCATTATTTTGCTATAGAACGAACATGAGAAGTATACAGCGCGTAGTGGATACTAGAAGTCTAATCACTCGCCTTTATGCTTATGGAAAAGATGGTATAACATTTGCTTCTATCAATGGTAATAAAGAGTATGTTGAGGATTATAGCTATTCATCAGAAGTTAGAGTTGGAACGCTGGATGCTTCATCAATCAGCAACCCTTATCAGCTGCTTGAGTTCGCTAATATGCGCTTAGCTCAGTATGCGAAGCCACGAATCTCATATGTTCTCTCTGCAATGGACTTATCAGTGTTGACAGGATATGAGCATGAGGCATGGAAACTAGGTGATATAGTAACTGTGGATGATAGAGATTTGAAGTTATCTGTCAAAACTCGTGTAGTTCGCAGACAATATAATCTACAAGAACCATGGAAAACAGTGCTGGAGCTATCAACAACTTTAAGAGAATTAGGAGATTCCTCTGCTGGATGGGATAAAGCAGCCGATATTTTATCTTCCACTGATGTTCTTGACCGTCAGGAATTAAAAGACTTAGTGCCTTTTAATCATCTACGAAATTCACGAGCTGATGATGGTCTAACCTATTGGTTAAGTTCAGGTTTTACAGTTGACCCTAATAATGGTGTATCAGGAACAGCTTCTTTTAAAGCTGAGGGCGTTTTAGGGATGACGAAAAGTCTATCCCAGACCGTTTATCCTGCCAGTAGGAAGAGTTACACTTTCTCAGCGCAGATTGCATCGGAAAATCTTCAGAAAGGGCCAAACGGGCAAGTTGGGATTGAAGTTGTCATTGAATATGAGGATGGGTCGACAGAAACCAGGTTTATTGATCTCTTTTAGGAAGGAGCCAGTGCTATGGCTTATTTTTCACAGACAGCACATGCTATTACACCGAGAGGTATTGGAAAGATAAAGTCGCTTACCATCCGTCTTTTCATTACTGATTGTTCTGGTGAGGTGTTCTTTACAGATATGCTTTTGCAAGGTGGTTCTGTTGCTACGGGCTGGATTGGTCATGTGTCAGAAATTAAGTGGACGTTGGATGGGTAGGTGGTGCAGATGTCAGTAACATTTACCAGGTTTGCTGAGACGATTCATTGTAAAGAGGATAAACGAGTAGTAAGCGTAACAGTGAAACTACTTCTTGGAGATTGCACAGGTACTGTTTATTTCACTGATATTCAGGCTCAGGAAGGTGATCGTCTAACTGGTTATACAATTAATACAGAAACGATGCTTCAAAAATTCCGGGAGGGCGGTGTTATTGTTCCCGCTCGTTTTTATAACGGAGTGGTTCGTAGCGGAGAGACGGTTATTCTCTTCAATCTGGGTTCAACTTCCGCTGGCCTTGACTGTCATATTTATCCCAACCAAAATATGGCTGCAGGCAGTATCCAATTGTCTCAAGGAGCAGGGGCGCACAAGGTGATATTTAATGAGGCAGTTAGTCCAGGTGATACCTTTTCGCTACTAGCATCAACTAGGCAGTGTTTAAAGAACGGAAACCCAACTGATAAGGAAGGTTTTTTTCAATATACAGCATCCGGTGATAGCAAACATGTGATAAAGCTAGAAGACAGAAAATCAGCCCGGGTATTATTTGAGTTTCAAGAAATGCAGGAAGGAAGTGAGCGCCTTTGATTGACTATTTAAAAGGTAAGCGTTGTATGGTCTGGAGTTTCATGGGGAATACCCGCATGTATCAAGCATTACGAGACTATGGTGATCGAATTGATACGGTGGGTATTTTTACTTTTGAAGTGGATATCACCGGGACCATAACAGAAACAGGAACAAGCATATCCAGTATGCTTACTTACATTAACCGCTGGCCTCATATCAAATGGCTGCTTACAATCATGAACCATGGTACGGCTTCTATTTTTACAGCCCTTAGAAATAACACCAATGGTGCAAAGGATAAATTTCTTACTGAGATTATTCGCATCATGAATAAGTATCCTTGGTGTGCTGGAGTGGATATAGACTTGGAACGTGGAGGTGGCTATGAAAACAAGGATGCTGCTAATGCTCTATTTCGAGACATATATAACTCTGTTAAAGCCTATGATTCTTCGAAACTCGTAAATATTTGTCTACCGGGCATGACTGGAGTACAAGGCTCGGTTGGTGGCGAAAACTGGTGTGTTTATGAAGACTTGAATGCCTATTGTGATACAGCAGCGATTATGAGTTATGGCATGGCGTGGGCAGGCTCTGCACCGGGTTCGGTATCTCCCAGGGATTGGTTGGAAGGCATTTATGATTATGCAGTCCGGGTTATGACTCCTGAAAAAATATTTTTAGGACTGCCTGCATATGGTTGGAACTGGAGAATCCACGATACACCAGAAAATCTGGGCATCACTTATCGTGGGATTTCAAACACATATTATGCGGCACAGCTTTGGATGACAGGGGGATATAACTTTACGGATGATGGACCACCACAGCCCATGATTCCTATCATAGCGTATTGGGATGATTATGATAAGGTGCCTTGGGCCTTGCCACATGTGTATGACTACATGGAAGGCTGGGATGCAGTTTCAAGAACCTATCCTTTACTGGGTGAAACTTATAACCGTCGCAGGTATTTGACTGCCTATAGCAAGCAGCAAAAAACTGAATTTGGCACGATATATGTAGATCGTAGTGGCGGAACTCCTGATAGCTATACTGGTAATGTATCGGTTTCTTCTCAAATGATAACACTTGGTGAAGAAGGTGAAGCCGAATACGAATTTGAAATTTCATCTGCTGGTATTTATGATGTAGCCATTCGCATCTCATTTCCCTTCTGGGATAAGAATAGCATTCATGTTTCACTTGACGGGACAAGTAAGGTATTTAGCGAGAATAGGCTGTGGTGGCCATATTGGCGAACAACTTGTTGGCTTTCCTTGGTTTCTGGTGTATTTCTTTCAGCTGGTACCCATACTGTCAGCGTTAGTACCTCAGTACCAGGTGTGCAGTTCTATGGATTTCGAGTATGTTCGAGTTTTTCTGAAGAACCTTCTGCTGGAGAGGCAGAGTTTATGCTATCTCCTCGCAAATTTAAAGATGTGAACGGTTTAATGGCTGAACCCGATAAAGGTTTTAAATTGACCACTGAGGTGCTACGCAGAAAGCCTGATTCAGCACTAATTTGGTATGAAGACTTCAGAGATGACAATCCACTTCCCTCCAGCTACTGGACAGCACTAAGCGGCGAGTGGCAGGTATGGCAAAATCAAAATGATCCCGCCAGTCGTCCCTATTCGCAGCTTGACGGGTATGGCCAATTGGCGTGGAAGTATAGTGGGTTTTCAGATGTTCATTTGCGGGCAAGGTTGGCCTTTACTCCAGAGGGAAGTGGTCGTGCAGGCATTTTTTGTGGTAATGTCTTTTGCTGTTTAAACTTTAATACACAGCGTATTGAACTATATAATGGTGCTTCTTTAATTGGCAGTTACACCACTGAAATCGTTAAAACGGCATCAGCAGATCTTCGCTCAAATCCAAGAATGTACACCATTGAAATGAGGATACGAGGTAACTCTGTGAGGGTTTATTCTGGAGCAAGCAATGTTTTGCGCTTTACAGCGACGCTTAGTGGTTTTTCAGGAGGGTATGCCGGGGTTCGGTCTGATGGACGTATTCTATGTGAATTACTTAGACTGGGAGATGCCTGGACTTATGAACCTTATGAAAGGTTTGATGTAACCTTCCCGGATGGAACCACAACTGAGTATGGGCGGCTGGCAAGAACCGGTGTAACATGGGATAGTGAGTTTCAGGTTTTCACAGTTAACAATGATGTGGAGGAAGCTTCTACACGAAACCAGGACATCTCTATGGATTATGATTTCTTCCATTCAGGTCTTTTGCCATTAGTCTGTGGAAATGATTATTCAGTAAAAATCGTTCCCAAGGACATCAATGTCTGGATTTCACGTTTGTTTCTTGGAGATGCTGACGGTTTTTCTATTCTTTATTATCAGGATGTAGACAGCCTTGTTTATTGGGCAAACGAGGCAGCGTATCGATGGAAGCTTAGAGGAATTGCCATATGGTCTTTAGGCCAAGAGGATATGAGGCTATGGGAGGCACTGCCTAAACAAATATAATTAACGATTCAGGAGTGTTTGCGAAAAATTGCAAGCACTCTTTTTATATATTCACCAATCACGAAGGAGGTAAAAATCATGAAGGAAATATGGAATGGGGTACAAGTTGCCCTTACAGCACTTGGTGGATTCTTGGGCTGGTTTTTAGGTGGTTTTGATGGTTTTTTATATGCATTAGTGGCATTGACGATAGCTGATTATATCACTGGTGTCATGTGTGCCATTGTTGATAAGAAGCTATCTAGTGAGATCGGATTTAGGGGCATCTTTAAGAAGGTGCTTATTTTTGTTTTAGTCGGAATCGGACATATGATTGATACGAACCTTATCGGAGAGGGGAGCGTGCTCCGGACAGCCATTATCTTTTTTTATTGCTCCAATGAAGGAATATCTATGTTAGAAAATGCTGGTCGACTAGGATTGCCAATACCAGAAAAGTTAAAAGACATTCTTGTACAGTTGCATAACAAAGGAGGAAATGAGTAATGAATCTGAGGAAACTTATTCTAACTGAAAATGCGTGTTATAAGGCAGGCAGAAAGATTATACCGAAGGGCATCATGGTTCATAGCACTGGTGCAAATAATCCGTATCTTCGTAGATACGTTGGACCGGACGATGGCCTGTTGGGTGTAAACGAGTACAACAATCACTGGAATCAGGATAAACCAGGTGGGAGGCAAGTATGTGTTCATGCATTCATTGGAAAGCTTAAGGATGGTTCAATTGCCACTTATCAAACCCTGCCATGGAACCATCGTGGCTGGCATGCAGGTGGAAAGGCAAATGATACTCATATTGGTTTTGAAATCTGCGAGGACGGTTTGACCGATGCCTCGTATTTTAATGCGGTTTATAAGGAAGCGGTAGAACTGTGTGTGTATCTCTGCAAGCTCTATAACTTAACCGAAAAAGATGTTATTGGCCACTATGAAGGATATCAAAAAGGCATCGCAAGTAATCATGGCGATCCGAAAAACTGGTTTCCAAAGCATGGAAAAAGCATGGATATCTTCAGAGCGGATGTGAAAAAGCTATTAAGTGAAGGAGAGAAGCCTGCAGAACAGGAGAAAAAGAAATATTATCGTGTGCAAATCGGTGCCTATTCTGTAAAAGCCAATGCAGAGGCACAGCTTGCCAAAGCGAAAAAGGCTGGCTTTACGGATTCGTTTATAAAGTATGATTAACAC
Organism: Tissierellaceae bacterium; assembly: GCA_018434075.1. Lineage (GTDB taxonomy): Bacteria > Bacillota > Clostridia > Tissierellales > Tissierellaceae > Soehngenia. The sequence continues at coordinate 11,794 of JAHDQA010000070.1, read as the reverse complement.
TTTTACCTATGACCTGAGGAGTGTAATAGCTCTTCGGGTCATTTTTTTTTGACCTTTAGGGGTTCGAATCATTAGGGATTTTTGCATATAGGTGCAGGGTTTTCACTGTAGAAATGGAGGTTGCCTATATGCAGATAACTAAAATTACAGATAAACAAGATCAAATAAGCATTTCTAAAAAGACACTTTTAAGTGCTGAGGCGCTTCAAAGAGAATTTGATTATTATAGGGCAGAAAAGTTGCTGAGTAAGATGCTCGAAAAAGGCTTAATAACGGAAGTGGAATTCAACAAAATAGGCGCACTAAATCGCCAAACTTTCTCTCCATTTTTGAAGGAGATAATGCCCTCGAATCGTTGATATATAAGGGTTTCAGAGGTAATATGTGACCTACCAAGAAGGAGGTGAGAGGATGAAAAAGATAACGAAAATAGAAGGAAATACGGCCAACTCTTTTATTAAGCCAAAAACACGAGTAGTTGCCTATTGCCGAGTTTCAACAGGCAGTGATGAACAACTTGTCAGCCTGCAAGCACAAAAGGCCCATTATGAGAGCTACATAAAGGCAAATCCAGAATGGGAATACGCAGGCTTATATTATGACGAGGGTATCAGCGGCACGAAAAAGGAAAACCGCTCTGACCTACTTAGAATGTTATCAGACTGTGAAACTGGGAGAATTGACTTAATCATTACAAAGTCCATCAGCCGATTTGCGAGAAATACTACAGACTGCTTGGAGATGGTTCGAAAACTGATAGACCTTGGGGTTCATATCTATTTTGAGAAGGAAAACATCAATACAGGTTCAATGGAAAGTGAATTGATGCTCTCCATTTTAAGTGGGCTTGCAGAAAGTGAGTCAATTTCCATTTCAGAGAATACGAAGTGGGCCATTCAAAGACGATTTCAAAACGGAACCTTTATAATTTCCTACCCACCATATGGGTATCAAAACATTGATGGTCAAATGAAAGTAATCCCTAAGCAGGCTGAAATTGTAAAGTATATTTTTGCAGAAGTATTATCGGGCAAAGGTACACAGAAAGTTGCAAATAATCTTAATCAAAAGGGTATCCCATCAAAAAGAGGTGGCCGTTGGACGGCTACTACCATTCGAGGGATTCTGACCAATGAAAAATATACTGGCGACGTTATTTTGCAAAAGACTTATACTGACAGCCATTTTAACAGGCACACCAATTATGGTGAGAAAAATATGTATCTAGTAGAAAACCACCATGAGGCAATTATCAGCTATGAGGATTTTGAAGCTGTAGATGCCATTCTTAATCAGAGAGCAAAAGAAAAAGGCATCGAAAAGCGCAACAGCAAATATCTAAACCGATATGCTTTCTCTAGCAAAATTATCTGCTCGGAATGTGGCAGTACCTTTAAAAGACGGATTCATTCATCCGGTCCAAGAAAATACATTGCTTGGTGCTGCAGTAAGCATATAAGCAATATAACGGAATGTTCTATGCAGTTCATACGAGATGATGATACAAAGACTGCATTTGTCACGATGATGAATAAACTCATTTTCGGTCAGAAATTCATATTAAGACCACTTTTGAATGGGTTACGTAACCAGAACAATGCGGCAAGTTTTCGCAGAATTGAAGAATTGGAAACTAAGATTGAAAACAACATGGAGCAGAGCCAGATGCTGACGGATTTAATGGCCAAAGGGTATCTGGAACCTGCCCTGTTTAATAAAGAAAAGAATTCACTGGAAGCAGAAAGAGAAAGGCTTCTTGCTGAAAAGGATCAACTTACTCGTTCCGTCAATGGCAATTTTGCAAAAGTAGACGAAGTTGACCGTTTACTTAAGTTTGCCACTAAGTCCAAAATGCTCACAGCCTATGAGGATGAGCTGTTTGAAAATTACGTAGAAAAGATTATTGTTTTTTCACGAGAGGAAGTCGGATTTGAATTAAAATGTGGAATCACATTGAAGGAGAGGTTGGTGAATTAGATGGGTCACACACCCTATGGATATAGAATTGAAGATGGAAAGGCTGTTGTGGATGATATAGCAGCAGAAAAAGTAAGAGAATTATTTTCAGGGTACTTAGCAGGACTTTCTTTGAAGGGCGCTGCTAAAAAAGCTGGGCTAGACTGCTACCATGCCACAGCAAGTAAGATGTTGCAGAACAAGCATTACTTGGGCGATGAATTCTACCCTCCAATTATTGATGAAGAGACCTTTGAAAAAGCCAGAGTAGAAAAACGAAAACGAGCAGAAAAGCTCGGAAGGATATGGGAGCCTAAAGATGAACCGGAAAGGGATTACCCTGTAAAGTTCAAAGCAAAACCTCTGGTGCAAAAATATGAAGATCCATATAAGCAGGCAGAATATGCCTACAGTTTGATAGAAAGTGAGGTCTAACAAGTGGCGGTAAGTAGGAATGTAACAGTGATTCCGGCAATTAAACGGGTTGGAAATAATAAAAATAGTGAAAGCAAATCAAAAATACGAGTGGCTGCTTACTGTCGTGTTTCAACGGATAGTGAGGAGCAAGCTTCAAGCTATGACATTCAGATTGAACATTATACAAATTATATTAAGAAGAACAAGGAATGGGAATTGGCAGGAATTTTTGCGGATGACGGTATCACAGGTACAAATACCAAAAAGCGTGATGAATTCAACCGCATGATTGAAGAGTGTATGGCGGGCAATATTGATATGATTATCACAAAATCCATCAGCCGATTCGCTAGAAACACGTTGGACTGCCTTAAATACATCCGTCAATTAAAGGATAAAAACGTTGCTGTGTTCTTCGAGAAAGAGAATATCAACACCATGGATTCCAAGGGGGAAATCTTGCTGACCATTATGGCATCCCTTGCCCAACAAGAAAGCCAATCCTTAAGCCAGAACGTTAAGCTAGGTATTCAGTATCGCTATCAACAAGGTGAAGTACAGGTCAACCACAAGCGTTTCCTTGGATACACCAAGGATGAAAATAAGCAGCTAGTGATTGAACCAAAGGGTGCTGAGGTTGTTAAACGGATTTACAGAGAGTACCTTGAGGGAGCAAGCCTTTTACAGATAGCAAGAGGGCTGGAAACAGACGGTATTCTTACAGCGGCAGGCAAAGCCAAATGGAGACCAGAAACACTGAAAAAGATATTGCAGAATGAAAAGTACATCGGTGATGCCCTTCTACAAAAAACATATACGGTTGATTTCCTTTCTAAAAAACGAGTCAAGAATAACGGCATTGTTCCCCAGTATTATGTGGAAAACAGCCATGAGCCTATCATTCCACGTGAGCTTTTTATGCAGGTTCAAGAAGAGATGGTTCGGAGAGCGAATCTTCGTGGCGGGAAAGGCGGTAAAAAGAGAGTTTATAGCAGCAAGTATGCTTTATCGAGTATTGTTTATTGCGGTCATTGCGGCGATATTTACCGACGGGTACATTGGAATAACCGAGGCTATAAGTCTATTGTCTGGAGATGCGTTAGCCGATTGGAGGAAAAAGGGTCTGAATGCACTGCCCCTACCATAAACGAGGAAACATTACAGACAGCAGTGGTCAGGGCTATTAACGAACTTTTGGCTAACAAAGAACCTTTCCTTTCAACATTACAGAAAAATATCGACACTATATTTAATGAAGAAAGTGATAATGATACGGATGAGCTTGATAGCAAGTTGGAAGAATTGCAGATAGAGCTTCTTAAACAGGCAAAGTCAAAAAATGACTACGATAATGTTGCTGATGAGATATACCGCCTTCGGGAGATGAAGCAAAATTCACTTGTAGAAAATGCCGAGCGTGAAGGAAAAAGGCAACGAATCGCTGAAATGACTGCTTTCTTAAATGAACAGTCTCACGAGTTAGAGGAGTATGATGAGCAGTTGGTAAGGCGGCTTATTGAAAAAGTTACGATCCGCGATGACAGGATTGAGGTGGAGTTTAAGTCAGGTGTGAAGATTGAAGAAATGATATAGATTATTGAGTCAACCGCAATTAAGGAAACTATCGCCTTTGGCGGTATTTCCTTCCTTTATATTTTTTGTGTTGAATATAGAACCTTATTGTGATAAAATATACGCTGATACAAATAAGAATTCAGGAGGAACCGAAACTATGACAGCCTCAATGCGTTTAAGATAAGCTGGCAATAAAAAAGGCAGAATCTATCCCCGATGATAGGCTTTTTTGTTGTGCTTATTTATACGATATTGAGCATTCATTAGTTGCGGTCAGAATATAGGTTATTTAACTATACCTTTATTTAACTGTGTCTTTAATATGAATGTTTCCAAATTGTATGTATGCAGACCAAAAGCCACATTGTGGATTTAGGCCTGCATTTTTTATTGCCTAGAATGCTATTCAAAATAGAAATTCAAGCAAAATAATTATGCAGGAGAAAATATAAATGGAAAAATACAACAATTGGAAACTTAAGTTTATTACAATATGGGCAGGGCAGGCAGTTTCTTTAATCACTAGTGCTATCCTGCAAATGGCGATTATTTTTTACCTTACAGAAAAAACAGGATCTGCGATGGTCTTGTCTATGGCTTCACTAGTAGGTTTTTTACCCTATGCGGTCTTTGGACCTGCCATAGGTGTATTAGTGGATCGTCATGATAGGAAGAAGATAATGATTGGTGCTGATTTAATTATCGCAGCAGCTGGGGCAGTGCTGGCTATTGTTGCTTTGTATATGGAGTTACCTGTCTGGATGGTTATGGTAGTATTGTTTATCCGCAGCGTTGGAACAGCTTTTCATACCCCAGCACTCAATGCAGTTACGCCACTTTTAGTACCAGAAGAGCAGCTTACGAAATGCGCAGGCTATAGTCAGTCTTTGCAGTCTATAAGCTATATTGTTAGTCCGGCGGTTGCAGCATTGTTATATTCTGTTTGGGAATTAAATGCTATTATTGCCATCGATGTATTAGGTGCTGTGATTGCGTCTATTACGGTGGCAATTGTACGGATTCCTAAGCTGGGCGATCAAGTGCAAAGCTTGAAACCAAATTTCATAAGAGAAATGAAAGAAGGAATTGTCGTACTGAGACAAAACAAAGGATTATTTGCCTTATTACTCTTAGGAACAATATATACTTTTGTTTATATGCCAATTAATGCACTATTTCCTTTAATAAGCATGGAATACTTTAATGGAACACCTGTGCATATTTCTATTACCGAAATCGCTTTTGCATCTGGAATGCTAGTAGGAGGCTTACTATTGGGGAGATTAGGAAGTTTCAAAAAGCGTGTACTACTAATAACAGGTTCGTTTTTTATAATGGGGGCCAGTTTAGCCGTTTCAGGAATACTTCCTCCAAGTGGATTTGTTATATTTGTAGTTTGCTGTGCAATAATGGGGCTTTCGGTGCCGTTTTATAGCGGTGTGCAAACAGCTCTTTTTCAGGAGAAAATTAAGCCTGAATATTTAGGACGTGTATTTTCTTTGACCGGAAGTATCATGTCACTTGCAATGCCAATTGGGTTAATTCTTTCTGGGTTCTTTGCTGATAGGATCGGTGTAAATCATTGGTTTTTACTATCAGGTATTTTAATTATTGGCATTGCTATAGTTTGCCCCATGATAACTGAGGTTAGAAAATTAGATTTAAAATAAACAATATTGGAGGGATATTTATGTATCTTATTTTCATGTAATTCTTCCTGCTTAAATCGCAGGGTTTTCCCTGCGTACAAGCAAATGAAAACATGCGATTATAGACAGGAGGATAATGTTATGGAATTGATATTAAAAGCAAAAGACATTCGTGTGGAATTCAAAGGACGCGATGTTTTAGATATAGATGAATTAGAAGTATATGATTATGACCGTATTGGTTTAGTGGGAGCAAATGGTGCAGGGAAAAGCACTCTACTCAAGGTACTTTTAGGAGAATTAACTCCCCCAGGATGTAAATTAAATCGTCTGGGTGAACTTGCCTATATCCCTCAGTTGGACGAAGTAACTTTGCAGAAAGAAAAAGATTTTGCACTTGTAGGAAAGCTTGGTGTTGAACAATTAGATATACAGACCATGAGCGGTGGTGAAGAAACAAGGCTTAAAATAGCACAGGCTTTATCAGCACAGGTTCATGGTATTTTAGCGGATGAACCTACGAGTCATTTAGACCGTGAAGGAATTGATTTTCTAATTGGACAGTTAAAATATTTTACAGGTGCACTGTTAGTTATTAGCCATGACCGTTATTTTCTTGATGAGGTAGTAGATAAAATATGGGAACTGAAAGATGGCAAAATCACTGAGTATTGGGGAAACTATTCTGATTATCTTCGCCAGAAAGAAGAAGAACGCAAGAGCCAAGCTGCAGAATACGAACAATTTGTTGCGGAACGTGCCCGATTGGAAAGGGCTGCAGAGGAAAAGCGAAAACAGGCTCGTAAAATAGGACAGAAGGCAAAAGGTGCTTCAAAGAAAAAAAGTACTGAAGGCGGAGGGCGTTTAGCTCATCAAAAATCAATAGGAAGTAAGGAAAAAAAGATGCATAATGCCGCTAAATCCCTAGAACATAGGATTGCGGCCTTAGGAAGTGTAGAAGCTCCAGAAGATATTCGTAGGATTCGTTTCAGGCAAAGTAAAGCATTGGAGCTCCACAATCCATATCCTATTGTCGGTAAGGAAATTAATAAAATATTTGGAGATAAAGTATTGTTTGAAAATGTATCTTTTCAAATTCCGCTTGGCGCAAAAGTGGCATTAACTGGTGGTAATGGAACAGGAAAAACAACTTTAATCAAAATGATCTTAAACCATGAAGATGGAATTTCTATTTCACCTAAGGCAAAAATAGGCTACTTTGCACAAAATGGTTACAAGTACGACAGTAATAAGAAAGTATTGGAGTTTATGCAGGAAGATAGTGATTACAATGTTTCAGAAATTCGTTCAGTGCTAGCATCGATGGGGTTTAAACAAAACGATATTGGGAAAAGTTTATCTGTTTTAAGCGGCGGAGAAATTATAAAATTGTTGCTAGCTAAAATGCTTATGGGCAGATATAACATCCTACTAATGGATGAACCAAGCAACTTCCTTGACATACCAAGCTTAGAGGCTTTGGAAATTTTAATGAAGGAGTATGCTGGAACTATAGTGTTTATCACCCATGACAAACGGTTGCTTGATAATGTGGCTGATGTGATTTATGAAATTAGTGATAAGAAAATAAATCTGAAACATTAAACTTAAGGTAGTCGCTGGTCAGAATAGTCTTCTCTGGCTGGCGGCTTCGTTGTTAAAGTAAAAAGACTTTTTTTCTTTGGCAAACATTACATTAATGAATATTAAAATAATTTAAATAAGGGAGGTTGGTTATAGGTGGTTGATAATAACACAGTCATGAAATCTGGGAGATGTATAGAATGTGGAGCTAAAGAGACCGATGGTTTTTCATGCCATGAGCTATTCGGGTTCCCTCTTGTATGGGAGCATAATGATCCAAAGCTATATGAGTTACATTTTTGGCTTGTTTCGTGCTATATGATCCAGCATCCTTCGAATTTTACTGAAGAAGGATATACAAATTTAGTAAATCTTTTTATTAACGCTTTTGATAATGATTGGGATACACCATATATTCTTAAGAAAAATCGAGAAATAGTAAAGTCATTAAGCAAAATAACAAACCCTTTACCAAGCAACGCAAGAAAGCGTGAACTAAGACTTTGGCCTATGACAATTGAAGATATATATTTAGGTCGGGAGCAAAATGCAATCGTTAATATTAATAAATGGAAAGAGCAAATAAGAAACGAATTAAGGTAATGAAGTAATTAAAGATTAAAGGAGCTAATATTTTATGATAGGACCAGATAAGAAAAAACTTTATCCAAATGAAAATATAAAGACGGTTTGTTTTATAAGCAATCTACCTAAAAGACCCAATGTGGAGATTGGGGAATATACCTATTATAGCGATAATAAAAAAACACCGGAGAAATTTTATGATAATATAGAGCACCATTACGAATTTCTAGGGGATAAACTTATAATAGGAAAGTTCTGTGCAATTGCAGAGGGTGTTAAGTTTATTATGAATGGTGCAAATCATAGAATGGATGGAATTACAACCTATCCCTTTAATATCTTTGGCCATGGATGGGAAAAGGTGACTCCTACAATTGAACAACTTCCTTTTAAGGGAGATACAGTGATTGGCAATGATGTATGGATAGGTCAAAATGTTACCATTATGCCGGGTATTAAAATTGGTGATGGTGCGATTATTGCCGCTAATTCAACAGTAGTGAAAAGTGTTGAGCCATATACAATATATGGTGGGAATCCAGCTAAGTTTATCAAAAAACGCTTTAGTGACGAAAAGATTGAATTCTTGCTAAAGCTACAATGGTGGAACTGGAGCGAAGAGGAAATATTTAATAATCTTGAAATGTTAACATCCAAAGCAGGGTTAGAGCAATTCATGAAAAATTCCTAGACTTGGGGCCTTTCTACCACGGCACAAAAGGGAACTTAAATCTAGGGGGTGCTGGAATCTCGATTTAGCTCTAATTATTGCGAGCTAAAGAAGGCAAGCTTCATCTTTAGCTTTGATTGGAACAATAGACATTATATTATTAGGAGAAATAGCTTTGAGATTTATCACTTATAGATTTAATTTGAACGGAGGGATTACATGGTAAGTAAAACTGATGCCATTGAGATAATAACATATGCTGAAGAAAATGATATTAACATTTGGATAGATGGTGGTTGGGGAGTAGATGCTCTATTAGAAGAAGAAACAAGAGTACACAACGATATTGATTTATTTGTGGAAGAAAGTAATGGTAAAAAGTTTATTGAAATATTAAAAGAATATGGCTTTGCTGAAGTTATCGAAGCATATACCACCACATCTCATACGGTTTATAAGGATAGTAAAGGTAGGATAATTGATCTTCATATATTTAAATTCAACGAACAAGGATACATTGTTTTTGAGGGAGAAGCATATCCTCCAGAAGTCTTTAGCGGCATTGGGAAAATAGGCGATAAAACGGTAAGATGTATCGATGCTGAAAATCAAGTGTTATTTCATCTGGGCTATGAGCATGATGAAAATGATATGCATGATGTAAAACTATTGTGCGAGAGATTTAATATTCCTGTACCGAGTGAATACAAGTAACTGACAAATTCCGATTTAATTAGAATTTAGAGGAGGAAAAGATACGGCACGTTCTATTAAAGATTCCCTTTCTGGATTTGGAAGTGAACTGTTGGAACGAATAAGAGAAGATAGCAATGCAAGGCTAGATGAAGCTGACTTTGAAGAAAGAGTCATTGGGATTTATGCCTTAGCGAAGCAAAGGAATTTTTGCAGCAAGAAAGATACACTGAAGAAAAGTAAAGGATTCCTGTTGTAAACATCCCAAAGATAAATTTAGTTTAACGATACTAATTACATGTAAGGGAATCGACAATACTGTGCACAGATTGTCGGATGGATAAATGCATCCTCTGATAATATTGATGATGAAAGGAGGTTGTTTGATGGATTCTTTAAGAAGTATGAATAATGCATTGGAGTATATTGAAGAGCACTTAACAGAGGAAATTGATTATATTGAAGTATCTAAAATCGCATATTGTTCAGAGTATCATTTCAAGCGGATGTTTTCTTTTTTAGCAGGCATAAGTTTATCAGAATATATTCGGAGAAGAAGACTGACGTTGGCTGCACTTGATTTGAAAGATAGGGATTTGAGAATAATTGATGTAGCCGTCAAATATGGCTATAATTCGGCTGATTCATTTTCCCGTGCTTTTCATTCTCTGCATGGCATTCTCCCTTCTGAGGCAAGGAGTGAGAATACACAATTAAAAGCTTATCCTCGAATGACCTTTCAATTATCAATTAAAGGAGGATGCGAAATGAACTATCGTATTGTTGAGAAAGGACCTTTTAAGTTAGTAGGATTTAAGAAGAGAGTTCCAATTATTTTTGAAGGTGTCAATCCAGAGATTGCAAAAATGACTGAACTTTTAACCATGGATGTTATTAATCAATTAAAAGCAATTTCAAATGTAGAACCTACAGGTATTATTAGTGCTTCCACTAATTTTTCAGAAGGTAGAATGGAAGAGAAAGGAGAATTAGATCATTACATCGGGGTAGCAACATCAAGTAATGAAACTGCAGATTTTGATGTATTAAAAATTGATGCTAGTACCTGGGCTGTATTTGAATCGATTGGACCATTTCCGGAAACACTTCAAAATGTGTGGGGTAGGATATACTCAGAGTGGTTTCCATCTTCAGGATACGAGGCGGTTGAAGGTCCTGAAATTTTATGGAATGAGAGTCCAGACACTGGAAATCCAAAGTATCGAAGCGAAATCTGGATTCCAGTAAAGAAAAAAGACTATTGATTACATTAATGTTTATTATTGAGGGCGCTCCTAGTAAGAGTGCCCTTTTCGTAAACGGTACGATTGGTGGATATGTTCCCGTCTACCGATAGTGCCAAAAACGCAGTGGATATGTTTCCGAGAACGGACACACTTATATGACATTCATTCTGTCCTCTCGAGCCACGTTGAAGCAGCAATTCTGATGACGTATTGTGGTTTGGATAAAGAATAATAGGACTTGACCACAACATATAGTGGTTTAGGGATGAAAAAAGGGTCAAAAATCGGTGAAAAACACCCTTTTTTGACCCTTTAAAATAGGGCATTTGACAGATGACATTGGATGTTTGGAGATATTTGAAGGGAAGATGGTTAAATTTGGTTGATAAAGTAGCGGTTGAATTATATACTATAGATGAACATTTGTATCTTTAATCCGTTCTTGTTCCTCATCAGTTAAGCTTGGAATTATTCTTTTTGCCCTAAAAGCATGAATTCCTTCAATACAAACAAAAAGATCATTTCTCTTGATATATTTTAAAAACAGACTTAAACCGCATAGAGTTGCTCTTTGACAACCTTGTTTTACAAATTTAAAGTAGTTAATAACGATGTGTGGAGTTAAATTCTCAATATCATAAACCCTAAGCTTATCTAGATATTGAAGAAAGCTGTATAGCTTATACTCATAAAAATGTATTGTGTTTCCGTTGTTATACTTAGTTTGTAGAAATTCGCTGTAATCGCTATAAATCTGTTCATGCTTACAATTAGATGGTTTCACCTTACCACGTTTTAATGTGCAAAAATCAATAACCTCAGTGTTATGGTATGAATTTAGTAAACGAATGAATCGCCCCTGGATACAGTAACGGTTTTTGCTGAACTTTCCAGTTTTTATGCTTATTACATCATCAGCATATTCTTGCCCGAAATTCGGTGTGTATTCTGTAATGCCTTTACTTTTACAAAAGGCTTTAAAGCGTCTAATCACCCCTTTGTAGTTAAATATAGTGCTTTCATTATAGCTAGCTTCTTCTAGAGCAGCTAATAATGCATCACAAATAGTTTCAATTTCCATTTTGAAGTACCTCCTTTATATTTGGTACTCCAATTATAAAATACTATGTCGAAGAGATCGAGTTCGTTTTAGCAATAGTAACAGAAATTAAAGTTTTCGGTATAGTTTTTTCTTCGGTATAATCCGTTTTATGCTGAATTCAATATAAAACGGATAATGGGTCGGAATTTGTTAATGACCTGGACTGGATAGGTTACCTTAGTGTAAAATAATTGTTGGAGAAATAATAAAAAAATATAGAGAATGATCCTCGATTTGATATAATGTAATCGTCAAAACTACAAAAAAGGAGGATATTCTCTATGAATAATATTATACAATTAATAGCAGAGAAAGT
>JAHDQA010000083.1 GCA_018434075.1 Tissierellaceae bacterium | reverse complement strand
AGCTCAATTGAAGTAGTTGAAGAAGAATTAAAAAAAGAGCATGTAGGATAATAGTAAAAATTAAAGATTCTCTTCTAAGAGAGAAAAATAATACATTTTAACAGAGATAAAAAGTGTTTCATTTTAACTTGCATTTAGCGATATATGCCTCCAATAAATTTAAAACTTTACTAATAATAAAATAAGTATATAATATTAATTGCAAAATTTCTAGTTGAAAGAGGTAAATTATGCAAATATCTTTAACTTACGAGGAATTATTATATAAATACAAAAACCTAAATTACGTACTCATAGACGTTCGGTCTGAATCTGAGTTCTCAGAGTATACAATACCTGGATCAATTAATATTCCAATATTATCAGACAAAGAAAGGGAAATAGTTGGCTATACTTATACCCATGTAAGCCCTGAGGAAGCTAAATTTTTGGGTATAGAATTTGTGTCGAAGAAACTTCCTACATTATTCAAAAAAATATTGTCTTTGCAAAACGAATATAGTGATCTTATATTTTTTTGTGCAAGAGGTGGATATAGAAGTTCTAGTATTACAGCACTTTTGCAGAGTATCGGTATAAATGCGAGTAAATTAATTGGCGGATATAAAGGATATAGAAATTTTATCAATAAAAATCTTAATTTGCTCATAGAACCAATTAACCTAGTTGTACTTTATGGAAATACAGGCACAGGAAAAACAAAAGTCTTAAAAGAATTGCAAAAATTGGATGCTGATGTATTAGACCTAGAATACTGTGCAAATCACAGAGGTTCAGTTTTAGGTAGTGTGGGCTTAAGCAAACCAAATAGTCAAAAAATGTTTGAATCTCTTATCTTTGATACACTTTATAATCGAAAAACAGATTTACTATTTGTTGAAGGGGAAAGTAAAACTATTGGAAAGTGCACAATACCAGATATGCTATTTGATAAAATTAAAAATGGAATTCAGGTTAATATTACATCATCAATTGAAAATAGAATTAATAACATTCGTGAAGACTATATATGTGGAGATGATGAGAATATTATAAAATCTCTAGAAAACCTAAGAAATCGCATGGGAAATCATTGGGTTGATCAAAAAATCAACTTGGTCAGAAATAAAAATTATGAAGAAGTAATTAAAGATTTAATATTATCTTACTATGATCCACTTTATGAAAAAAACAAAAAAGAATATGCACTAACTCTTGAAAATAACAACCCAACTGATACAGCAAAAAAATTGTACGCATATTTTAAAAAAGATGAAAGCTAAGCAAAGCTTTCATCTTTCTTTTTTAATATTTCCATAAATTCAGCACCAGTCATAGTTTCCATTTCTAATAAATAGTTTGCAAGTTCTATGAGCTTTTCCATGTTGTTTTTTAATATAGTCTTTGCCTTTTCATGGGCTTCTTTTATTATTCTCAATACTTCAGCATCTATTCTTGAGGATGTCTCTTCTGAACAAGCTAGAGATGGATCAGCAGAGAGATACTTTGATGTGACTGTTTCCAAGGCCATCATATCAAATTCTTCGCTCATGCCGAATCTTGTGACCATTGCTCTTGCGATTTTGGTGGCTTGTTCAATATCATTTGAAGCTCCTGAAGTAATACTTCCAAAGACGATTTCTTCAGCAGCTCTGCCGCCAGTAATAGTTACAATTCTGTTAAACAGTTCTTCTTTAGACATCAAAACACTCTCTTCTTCTGCTAATTGCATAGTGTAACCCAATGCTCCTGATGTTCTTGGTATAATAGTGATTTTATGCACTGGATCAGAATTAGTTTGCATAGCAGCCACGAGTGCATGCCCTATTTCGTGAAATGCTATTATTCGTTTTTCTTTAGTTGAAATAACAGCTCCTTTTCTTTGATAACCTGCAATAACAACTTCCACTGATTCATCTAAATCTTCCTGAATTATTTTTTGTCTTCCCATTCTAACAGCTCTTAAAGCAGCTTCGTTGATGATATTCGCTAAATCTGCACCAGATGCACCTGCAGTAGCTCTCGCTATAGCATTGAAATCAAGATTGTCATCTGTCTTCACTTTTTTAGCATGTACTTTTAAAATTGCTTCTCTACCTGCTAAATCTGGAAGTTCAACCGGGATTCTTCTATCAAACCTTCCAGGTCTTAAAAGTGCTTTATCCAAAGATTCTGGTCTGTTTGTAGCAGCTAAAATAACGACTCCCTCTTTGCCATCAAATCCATCCATTTCTGATAGGAGTTGATTCAATGTTTGTTCTCTTTCATCGTTACTGTTAAATCCTGAATCATCTCTCTTTTTCCCAATAGTATCAATCTCATCTATAAATACGATGCATGGTGCTTTTTCTTGTGCTTGTTTAAATAAATCTCTAACCTTTGCGGCTCCCATTCCAACGAACATTTGAACAAACTCAGAACCTGAGATTGAAAAAAACGGTACATTTGCTTCTCCAGCAACAGCTCTTGCAAGTAATGTTTTTCCTGTTCCAGGAGGTCCAACAAGCAAAACTCCTTTTGGAAGATTTGCACCTATTGATTTATATTTGCCAGGGTTATGCAAAAAATCTACAATTTCCTTTAGTGCATCTTTAGCTTCCTCTTGCCCTGCAACATCATCGAAAGTTTTACCAGTTTTTGATTCCACATATATTTTGGCATTGCTTTTACCAATGGATAAAACATCTCCTCCACCCATTCTTTTTTGCATCATTCTGCCTAATAATCTTCCAAGCATAACAAAAAATAAAATCGAAATAACCCATGAGATTATCGTAGTAAATATTGATGGAGTTGTATTAGAAACAATCTTAGTAAATTTGACACCCGAATCATATAGCCGATTAACTAGCTCCGGATCATTTATTAATCCAGTTGTATAAACAGTATCTTTATCGGTTTTCTCTTTGATGAAAATTTCCTTATCTGTTATCTCTACTTCTTCTATTTCTCCATTATCCAATTTGTCCAAAAAACTACCATAATCAATTTCCTTTACATTTGGTCCTAAAAACCTTGGCAGAACAATAGAATTCATTACTATTATAATTATTAAGGCAATTAAATAATAAAATACAATTGATCTTTTTGGATTCTTAGGCTTATTTTTTTTCTTCATATCTTCACCCTACCTTAATATCTTTATCAATTGAGTATAAGCTACATCTTTTGCCACGTCAACACTCACATCTTTATAACAGTCTTTATGGTTTACATATTGAGCAAATCCTATAAAAATACATCTTATCGCAGATTTTTTATAATATGGTGAGTTAGTCTCTGCTATAATTCCTTCCTTTTCACCTGAATTTATAATTGACGATAGTATTCTACCTGCATATTCCATGAATAAATCAATTAATTTTTCATTTTCCTCGATTAAATTATACATTGAACCAATATCTACTGCAGACAATAATATCTTCAATGTGGAAGATTTACTTTCAATATTTTCTTCTATAGTATCTAATAATCTATAAATTTTATCTTTAAAAAAAGGAATTTTTTCAACTTCAATAACAATTTTTGTCATTTCAGTATTTAGATAGTAAAGAAGAGCCATGTAAATGGCCTCTTCTTTACTATCAAAATAGTCATAGATAGTACCTTTCCCTATGTTAGCTGCTTTGGCGATTTCTGATACTTTGATATTGTATAGATTTTTACCTTGTTTTAGTAATTCTGCCAAGCCATTAAATACAGCTATCTCTTTATCGGAGTACTCATTAGATCTCATTTAGTTCCTCCTCTACTTCTGCAACTTTTCTTTTCTTGTCTCTCATAAAAATATCATACATGCATGGAACTACAAACAGAGTCAAAATTGTTGCGTAAATTAGTCCTCCTACCACTACCAATGCAAGTGGTTGTAAAACTTCTGCTCCTGTACCGGCTCCGAATGCTAAAGTAGTTAGACCCAGTATCGTAGTAATAGCTGTCATCAAAATCGGTCTCATACGTGTTTTTCCTGCCAAAACTAATGCTTCCTTCTTTTGCATGCCTCTATCTCTTAACTGATTAGTATAATCTACAAATACTATACCATTGTTTACAACTACTCCTGTCAAAACCAAGAAGCCTAACATTGCAATTAAACTAATTGGTTTGTTTGTAAAGTACAGAGCAAATAATCCTCCAGTAAATGCTAATGGTACAGTAAACATTACAATAAACGGCAACGAAAGAGATTGGAATTGTGCAACCATTATTAGATACACAAATATTAAAGCTAATATCAACATATTTGTTAGATCTTTCATCGAAGTTGTTATAAGTTCTTGTTGACCTGCAATTTGAGCTGAATACCCTTCAGGTATTTGTAACTCGCTTAATTTTTGCTCTACTTCTCTGCTCAGAATACCTATGTTATAACCTGTTTTTATATCAGCGGTAACTGAAATATATCTAGTTTGATTATCCCTATTGATGGAACTCATACCTTCTACTTCTTCTATTGTTGCTAAATCTGACAATTTAACCTTTTCTTCTGAATTTGGTATAGTCAATTCAAAATTGTCTAAATCCGCTCTCGTGAAATTCTTATTCGTGCTTTCAACTACAATGACAGGGTAATCTTCTTGAATTTTTGATATATTAGTTGCTGTTTTCGGAGTAGCTATTATATCAGATATTTGAGAATAAACCTGAGCAACTGTTAATTTGTTTTCCATCGCAAGTTCTTTATTGACTGTTATCTTTATTTCCATATTTTGTTTTTCCAAGCCATTTGAAATATTAGTTACACCATCAACAGTCTTCAATAAATCCATTATGTCTTTGGAAACTTCTCTAAGTGTATCTAATTCGGTTCCTTTTATTACAATTTCCATTCCTGATCCAGCTATTGCCGAAATATCCATGTTAGATTCAGAAAGTTTGAGGTTGACTCCCATATCATTTGCAATTTTTTCAATTTCAGCTTTAACTTCACTATTTTTTATTCCGCTTTCCTGATCAAGAAGTATATATATTGAAATCTGGTTTGTGTTTTGACCAAATCCTTGTATTCCACCAAGAAATGCGCCAACACTGTCTATCCCTTCTATATTTAGTATTTCATTTATGACTGAATCTCCAAGTTCCCTTGTTTCTTCGATTGAAGACTCGCTTGGTGCCTCTAGCGTAACTAACATTTGTGGAGATTCCATTGCAGGGATAAATTCGGTTCCTTTTGAATATGCCAAAGCTCCACTTAAGACTAACAACAGTGCAACTACTACTATTACAATAGCTTTTCGTTTAAGTGCCCACTTAAGAAGTTTTTCATAAAGATTTGTAAATCTATGAAAAACTAGTGACTCTTTGCTTGCAGAATTGGATAGTATCGTAGAAGACATAGTTGGAACCAATGTCAAAGCTACTAATAAACTAGCAAACAATGAAAAAGCAATAGTTAGACCCATATCAGTGAACAGCTGTCTTGAGATTCCTTGGATAAATACAATTGGAAGAAAAACGACTGCCGTTGTTAGCGTAGAAGCTGTGATTGCGCCTGCAATCTCATTTGCCCCTATAACTGATGCTTTTACAGATGAATATCCTTCTCCTCTGAGTCTATAAATGTTTTCTATCGCTACGATAGAGTTGTCGACTAGCATTCCTACGCCAAGAGCTAGTCCAGCTAATGAAATTATATTCAAACTTATTCCACTAAAATACATTAACGCAATTGCAAATACTATACTTATTGGTATTGAAAGTGCGATAATCAAGGTTGGCCTTATATCTCTTAAGAAAATCAGCAAAACTAGTATCGCCAATAAACCACCATATAGGATATTGTCTAGCACTGAGTTAATAACAATATCTATATAAACTCCCTGGTCTAGCAATGGTGTAAAATGGATAGATGGGTCTTTTGACGATATCTCTTCCATTTTATTTCTTATTCCCTTTGCAACCTCAGAAGTCGAGTAATTGCTTTGTTTTTGCATTATTAGCATGACGGCGTCATTATTGTTTACTTTTGTATAGAGCTCATCTGAATTATTGATCATGCTAATTTCTGCAACATCGCGCAAATATATTTTCCCTATCATATCATCGCCAGTATCGAATAATAACAGATCTTTTAATTCGCTAACATCAGATAGTTTATCTCCAACTTTAACAACGTATTTCCCATTTTCATCATTTACGTATCCTGCTGGCATTGAAAAATTCTGTGCTGATAAGATTTGAGAAATCATGTTCTTTGTAATTACACCATCTAAGGAAGCTTGCTTAAATGCCTCATCTCTCGCTTTCTCAAATTCTTCAAATCCTTTTTCCAACTCTTTTTGAGCATCAATTAAATTAGCTTTTGCGCTATCAAGTTGTGTATTTAACGCTAATTTTCCATTGTTTAAATTGACCTCTTGTAAAGACAGCTCTAATTTTTTATTTTGTATTTCTTTACTTTGTTTTTCTAATTCATCTATTTTGTCATTCAAAGTGTTTAAAGTATTCTTTAATTCTGTTTTCTTAGCTTCTAATGCCGACTTTTGTGCTTTTACAGTATCTAAAGTTTGACCAGGATATTGAGGACTAGTTCCTCCTCCTGCAGTTAGAACGGCTTCAATTATGTCTAATTCATTTAATTTTTTAGTTATCTCGTCGATACCATTAACTATTTCTTTTTTGTTAGCGTATAGTTGTTGAAGTCCACTGTTTATGGACTCTTCAGCTTTTAAAATTTCTGTTTTAGCACTATTTATTTTTTCTAGTCCTGTATCGATTTGTGTTAACTGTTTATCTCTCTCTAGTTCAATTTGTGCTAGTCCATCCTCAATTTCTCTCTTCCCATCATTTAATTGATTCTCAGTATCTGCTAATTTCGAATCGACAATTTTTAATATTTCACTATTTAAATTATCAATTTTCTCTTGATCAATCAGTACTTCTATTTTCTCTTCAATAAGTCCTTGTCCACTAACAGATGCAACTCCAGCGACACTTTCAAATTGAGGTATTATGTCTTCATTAACGATCTTTGATATTTCATTAGTGTTCTTGCCTTCAATGTCAACTGAAGAAACCATAATTGGAAGCATATCAGGATTTAATCTCATTACCATAGGTTTTTGAACATAGTCATTAAAGTTATTCTCTATCATATCGAGATTACTGCTAATTTCAATAATTGCAGAATCCATATTCACAGTAGAATTAAATTCCAATATTACAATGGATTGATTTTCATTCGAAATAGATTGTACATTTTTTACATCATTAATAGTAGAAACTGCTTGCTCAATAGGCTTAGTAACAGTAGTTTCTACCTCCTCAGGACTTGCTCCCGGGTACACTGTCATAATTAGTACGTAAGGTAGTTCCAGATTTGGTAATAAATCCGTCTTTAAATTCATGAAAGAAACTACGCCTAAAACAAGTACTAACACTACAGCTACAAAAACTGTATATGGTCTTTTTACGCTTAATTTTGGTAACATTTTAGTCCCCCTTTTATTTTCGACTGACTGGTCGGTCACAATATATTATAGGAGCAGAAACTATATTTGTCAATAAAAAGGTTTATAAAAAGTGGCAACCCACTTTTTATAAACCTATTAATTCGTCAATCTTCGATTTATCAAAGCCAACTACAATATTGCCATCAATATCAATTACAGGGACCCCTCTTTGTCCTGATTTTTGAACCATTTCTACAGCTTTATCATAGTCTTTTGTCACATCATACTCAGTAAAATTTATACCGTTTTGTCTAAAGTAATCCTTTACTTTAGTGCACCAAGGTCAAGTTGGAGTTGAATAAATTTTTATATCCATAATAGATCCCCCCATTTATCTTTGTTTTCTTTATACCATCATTTTTATACGTCTAAACATTTCGACACAAAATAATTTAATGATTTATCTGCCTAAAATATTTTTTTATCCAAATAATCCAGATTATATCTTTGCATAAGATCTATTATTTTGAGTGAATACAATGGATCTGTAGCATATCCACATCTTCTTATTGCCCATGCCGCTTTATATGGATCATTCATCACATCTTCAAATGGATTGTATCTATCGTTGTCTAATAAAAATTTTATGTGATCGTCCCAGCTTTCTTGTGCAGAATTATATTTTTTAAATCTAGCATCTACAACATATTTTAAACCGTTATATACTTCCCATGTTGTTGAAATGATATAAGGTTCATTATTCTTGCTTTTTATTCCAAATAAATTGTTTGATTTTTCGCCACTGTATTTATCAGAAGGCACTTTTTGCCCCCATCCAGTTTCTAAGATGGACTGTGCAACTTTAAATGATTGCGATATCAATTTGTTGTTTGATTTTTTTGCAAGATTAGATACGAAATATATATAATTATCTTTTTCTGTAATACTATATGGTCCGTAGACCCTCCCTGTATATACTTTGAAATTAATAGTTTCACTCTTAATTAAAGTCCCATTATAATTTGCAGTGGCATAAACAGTCCAATTTCCATATTCATTAGCTAATGGTTTGAATTGACATCCTGAGAGATTTCCAGGTATCACTTTTTTTATGTTTTTCTCACCATTAATGAACACGAATTTAACGTCGCTTACTTTCACATTGCTTTCAGCATTTACTGTCTTTCCCTCAGAAAGTACCACTTCATTAGGGCCAATACCGCTAAAATAAAGATTTGGCTTGCCATCTACAACTACTCTCACAGGTTTTGATGAGATATATTTGCCAGATGTATCTTTTACCTTCACTAAAAATTCTTTTTCTCCAGAATCACTAGGCACGGGTATATATCTGTAGCTTCCATAAGGTAATGTGGTTAGGATTTTTTCTTCATTTGTATTTATATCTCTTATAATATATTGTGTTTCTAAACAATCAAAGTTTCTGACAGCATTTATTGTAACCGGCTTGTTAATAACAGCATTTTCTTTCACTCCAGATAGCGTTAAAGACTTATCTACAGTTATAGATATATTGTATTCTTTACTCGCTACAATATTTGAGTTTAGATCATATGCATTTATTGTAAGCGAATAATCGCCTTTTTCGTTATAATTTGGAGTCCAAACTGTAGCTCCATATGGATCGCAATTATCTAATGTCTTGACTTTCCCTGTTGTTTTATTATTGAGCACATAATCTACTTTTAGTAGTGAGAAATTTGACTGTGGTGTAAATTTTACTTGATTTCTAAATTGAACTTCATTTTCTAACTCTGATATTGATATTTGAGGATTAACATCGATTATAACTTTTTTTGCAGAAGCAGCTAATAACTTGTTGTTTAAATCATATGCGGCTAAGACTAGTATTTTTTCTCCGTTTTGTTCAATATATGGGATAAATTCTACCTGATTGTTAATTAATCTTGTTTGTGAAGCAACATATCCTGTATGATTATTAGGATTAAGTATAAGTAGCCTTACATAGTCAACATTGTTTTGGTAGCTTTTGCCCATCTTATAATTTACACTTATTTTGCCATCTATGAATTGATTATTATCAACTGATATTATATCTAAATCATAATAAGTATTTCGAATTGTGCTCTTTTGTGAATCTATTTCTACAGTCTTAGTTTTTTCGTTGTAAGTTATGCCGATATCAAAAGCTTCTCCAACAACTCTAAGCGGTACATAAGTAAAATCATTATATATGATTGGCTTTGTGTCTATTACAATGTAATCTAAATTGTCATATCCTACTATTTGGCTATTAATAATTAAGCTAATTGATTTCTGACCTTTTTTTGCAAATACCGCCCTGTTAGTTCCATCCCATTCAACTGTTCCACCAAGTTTTTCAGTTATAAATCTGATTGGAACTAAGGTCCTCCCATCTCTAATAATAGGTTGTGCTGCTGATGTATAATCTTTTCCATCAATTAGAATCCTTAATTCTGCCGCCTCGCTTTCACTACAACCTGTAAAAGCTAATACTACAAACACCACAATAATCACTAAATATTTACTATATCTATTCATCATAGTCCCCTTTGTAAAAAATATTCTTCCCTCGTCATCGAATAACAACAATCGTCATAAACTTTTCCATCATATGTAATAGTAGCTTTCCTCAAAACCCCTTCATGATTAAATCCACATTTTAAAATAACATTTTTTGATCTTTCGTTGAAGGGATAATGATACACAGAAAGGACATCAACAGATAATTCTATGAAAGCATAGTCAATAATAGCTTTTGAAGCTTCTGTAGCAAATCCTTGACCCCAATAATTTTCGCTTAGAACATACCCCAACATTTTTGCATCCTTATTATCCCTTTTTCTGTCTTTGTGTAATCCAATTGAACCAATGACTTTATTTTCAGATTTCAATTCAATTGCCCAAACTTCATCACTTAGTATGAAATTTTTTAAAATTGAAAGTGATTCTTCTTTTGATTTATGAAAATCCCAACCTGCATTAGGCCCTACATTTGGGTTTTTTGCATATTCATAAAAATCCCCCAAATCAGATAATTTAAATCGTCTAAGTAAAAGTCTTCTTGTATTGATTTCCTTCAATATACCACATCCTCAAATAAATTTTATAAGTTGTTTTCAAAATCGTTATTGATAATATCTATAAAAATATCAACTAAAAATGGGTCAAATTGCGAACCAGCATTTTTACGTATTTCTTCAACGGCCTGTTCAATAGTTAGCTTTTTTTTGTAAGGTTTATCTTTTATCATAGAGTCAAATGCATCAATTATTGCAACTATTCTTGAATATAGAGGTATAGATTCTCCACTAATTCCTCTTGGGTATCCGGTACCATCCCATTTTTCATGATGAAATAAAATATAATCCGCTAGGTTGGATAATTCCTTAGATGCCATAGCTATTCTATAACCCATTTCTGGATGTTTCTTTATAACCTCCCACTCTTTCTTCGTAAGATTATCTGGCTTATTCAATATTTCAGAATCTATAGTTATTTTGCCAACATCGTTAACAGAGCATAGTACCTTTAACATATCGATTAATTCTGGTTCCCAACAAAGTTTTTCTCCAACTTTCTCAATTAATGCATCAAAAAATTCACTTAAGTCAAATGATGTTGGTTCTTTATACAGTAACACTTCTTTAATTGCTTCGATATGATTCTTTTGTACAGTTGTTCTCTGATTTAGCTTTTCTGTATACATTAAGTCTTCCGCTTTACTGATGCTATCCTCAATACTTAATTCTAAAGAATCTCTTGTATATCCGCCAATTGATAGACTAATTTTTATAGGATCTAATTGATTCAAATTGTTAAAAACAATAATGTTATTTTTAATTCTATTAATTACTTGGTCGCATTCTTGACTGTCAGTATTTGGAAGGAAAATTAAGAATTCATCTCCACCGTTTCTAATAATTATATCACTATTTCTAGTGGAATTCTTTAATATTGCTGCCACATCTCTTATCAATTTGTCGCCATATGCATGTCCAAATCCGTCATTGACAAATTTAAGTCCATCAATGTCTGAAAAAATGATAGAGGAAGGCATGTATCTTTCTTCATCTATTTTTTTTATTGCTACTCCTAAGTAATTTCTATTATAAGTATTTGATAATTGATCAATGTATGCTAAGCTTTCCTCATCAACGTATGCTAAGCTTTCCTCATCAACTTCATTTTTCGCTACTTCTGCTAAATCTATTACAATTCCAATAGCACGATTAAAATAATTTGGTGAATCTAAAAATGGCATCCCAATTTCTAACAAACACTTGTGTTCACCAAAATCATTTAACAATCCATATTTAATAATATAACACTTTTTTTCATCAACTGCTTGCGCTATTTTGCTCGTCCTAAATTTTCTATGCTCTTCATCTATTAATTTATTTGTAAAATATAAAAAGCTACCATTTATTTCATTCTTATTAATCCCAATTAGACTATTAATGTTCTTTGAAACATAAAATGGATTGTTTGAATTTAAGTCATTAATATAAAACGCAAAAGGTAATTCCTTTGTATTGATGCCAAATATTTCTTCAAATATACAATTTAAGTCATAAGCTTTAATTATGATCATTATATGATTGTCTTTCATGGTTACTAGTTCCATTGAATAAATCGTATCATTTTTTATAACGTAATTTGTTTTAGAATTATTATTCACAAAATTGTATATTTGATAATAATCAAGGGTGTCAGAATATTCATATAAAAAATCAGAAGCTTCTAAAAACGACTTGCATAAATCATTGAATTCTTCGCTTGATTTAATAAATAGACAATCGTAAATAATACCCTCATTGTTAAATAAAGTTTCAATAATAGAATATTCTCTCTTATGAATCTTAAATCTATCCCCGAGACAATACATAAAAAAGACCCCTTAGAATTTTTATTTTAATATTTATACCCAGTTATTTAAGTTTCATCTAATTTTCACAAATTATATATAGATTTATGTTGTTTTTATGTTATACTAACATAGTAATAAATTGATGAGAGACTAACTATTAAAATTCAAGGGGTAAATTAAAAAAATATAGGAATTGATAAAATTAAAAATTAAATAAAACAGGCATAGAAAAAAGATCCTAAATAGAGAATTTCTTAAATTAGGATTTCTGAACTTTGTATTTAAAGT